>JAMOPB010000216.1 GCA_027064945.1 Candidatus Cloacimonadota bacterium | reverse complement strand
AATTTGAGCACCTTGTTCTAAAAGTTGTGTAAGAATTTTTTGCTCTTTATACACTCCAATTTGTTGATTTGCAAAAAGTAGATATTTGGAAATTTCCAAATTATTAATCCATTGGCAATATTGTTCTGCATCTTCTACAGAGATAGGTGAGAGGTAGATTTTTTCACCGGGTAGTTTTTTTAAATATTTCAATTTCAACCATCCTTTTGATAAAACTAGGGAGAAGCAAAAGCTTCTCCCGATTTTGGATTAATTATTTTTTTTCTTAGCTTTTTGACGAGCTAAGTTTTTTTCATGTCGTTGTTGTTTTACTATTTTTTTCCAATTATCGCGTAATGGAACAGTGCGGTTGAAAACCAGATGATCTGTGCTTGAGTCAACGCTGTCAGCTATGAAATAGCCCAATCTTTCAAATTGAAGATATTCATCGGTTTTTGCATCTTGTAAAGCCGGTTCAACATAGCAATTATCTAAGATTTTCAATGAATTCGGATTGAGATAATCTGTAAATTCACCTTCTTCAGCAAGAGGATTTTCCACAGTGAAAAGTCTGTCATAAAGGCGAACTTCCGCTTTTAAAGCATGTTTTGCAGATACCCAATGCAAAGTAGATTTTACTTTTCTTCCATCTTCACTACGTCCACCACGTGTCTCTGGATCATAAGTACAATGAATAGTTGTGATATTACCTTCGGCATCTTTTTCTACACCGGTTGCAGTTATATAATATGCATAACGAAGTCTTACTTCATTTCCCGGGAATAATCTCCAGAATTTTTTTGCGGGAACTTCCATAAAATCTTCACGCTCAATATAAAGTTCACGCGAGAATGGTACTTCTCTTTTTCCTGCAGTTTCATCTTCAGGATTATTAACTGCTAAAACCATCTCTTCTTTATCTTCAGGATAATTATCTATAACAACTTTTACCGGATCCAATACAGCCATTCTGCGAGAAGAAACTTCATTCAGATGTTCACGAACTGAATATTCCAACAAAGCGATATCAACCATGCTATTACGTTTTGCAACTCCAATTTTATCACAGAAATTTCTAATAGATTCCGGAGAAAAACCGCGTCGGCGTAATCCTGAAAGGGTTGGCATTCTTGGATCATCCCAACCTGAAACAAAATTTTCTTCCACCAATTTAAGAAGCTTACGCTTACTCATAACTGTGAAATTAAGATTCAAGCGAGCAAACTCAATCTGTTGTGGATGATGAACGCCATCCAATTGATCTAAGAACCAATCATAAAGCGGGCGATGATTTTCAAATTCTAATGAGCATAAACTGTGAGTAATTCCTTCAAAGGAATCTTCCAATCCATGAGCCCAGTCATACATTGGATAAATGTGCCATGTATCGCCTGTGCGATGATGAGGTTTGTTTAGAATACGATAAATAATCGGGTCACGCAAATTCATGTTTGATGAAGACATATCGATTTTAGCGCGTAAAACTTTGCTTCCGTCTTCAAATTCACCATTTTTCATTCTTTCAAACAGTGCTAGATTCTCTTCAATTGGACGATCACGGTAAGGACTGTTTTTTCCCGGCTCGGTAAGTGAGCCACGATATTTACGAATCTCATCTCCTGAAAGTTCGCAAACATAAGCTTTGCCTTTTTTTATCAATTCGATAGCTAATTCATACATTCTTGGAAAATAATCTGACGCAAAATATTCTCTATCTTCCCAATCAAAGCCTAACCATTTGATATCTTTTTTGATTGCTTCCACATATTTTGTTTCTTCTTTCACAGGATTTGTATCATCAAATCGCAGATTATATTTTCCGTTATAATCATCAGCAATTCCATAATTTATACAGATAGCTTTTGCGTGGCCAATATGTAAAAAACCATTTGGTTCGGGTGGGAAACGAGTATGAACACGTCCACCATTTTTACCGTTTTCCAAATCTTTATCAATTATATCTCGGATAAAATTCGAGTTCTTTTTTTCTTCTTTTAGCTCATTAGCCATTTTATTTTTCTCCATTATTTAATTAAATTTCGGAAGCGTTTGATTGCTTCGTTTGTTCCTATTAATCCAATGATTAATGGAATTTCAGGACCGTGTACTGTTCCGAAGAGTGCTAAACGGATAGGGAAGTAAAGGTTTTTACCTTTAGCTCCGGTAGCAGTGGTTGTTTCTTTGATTAATGCATTAATCTCATCTTCCTGCCAAATATCTTTTTCAGATAATTTATTAGCCCAGAAATTGAAAATATTTTGAGAATTTTCTTCAGCAGCTAATTCCGTATATTCTTCAGATATTTCCGGAGTGATGTAGAAAGGTTTAATTTCTTCGGTTAGTTCTGTAAGCAAAGCTACACGTTCACGTGCAAATTTGATTGCAGCGAGATATTTTTTATCATCGGAAATATCATAGCCTGCTTTT
>JAMOPB010000215.1 GCA_027064945.1 Candidatus Cloacimonadota bacterium | reverse complement strand
TACCTGATTTGCCATTAAATTTTCCACGTGCCATATAAAGCATCATTGCAAAGGCTAGTTCTGCAACAGCATTTGAATTTTGACCTGGTGTATTCATTACAACAACACCATTAGCTGAGGCAGCTTCACAATCGATATTATCATATCCTGCACCACCACGAACTACAACCTTCAGTTTTTTTGCATTATCCAACACTTCTTTAGTAACTTTATCACTTCTTACAATAAGTGCATCCACATCTGCAACAGCATTTACCAAATCTGCTTGCTCTGCATATTTTTCCATTAAAATTAATTCATAACCTGCAGTTTCGCATTTTTCCTTAATCAATTCTACTGCTTTAGCAGCAAAAGGTTTTTGAGTCGCAACTAATATCTTTTTCATATTCGATCCTCCGCATTTTTTATTATTAGATTCAAAGCAAGTAAGGAGCAAAAGATAAGTCAAGCATTATGTAGAGAACAACAAATTACTTGACGAATAAAGGCACTAACCAACTTTTTAAAAAAAAATTTCAGGGAGATAAAATGAAAAATATCAGTATTTATAAAATCATTAGTGTACTTGCCGCTGTTACTCTTACATTTGTTTTAGTTTTAGGACAAAAATATAGCACAGACCCGAAGCAAGATACTAAACAGTGTTTAAAAAATATGAAAGAGCTTTACAAGGCTGTTGAACGTTATATGGATGAGCGTGGTGAGAACTTTAACGGCGATGTTTCTGATTTATATCGTACCGGATATTTAAAAAAAGCGACATACCTTTGCCCGGCAGCTAATCCCGGTGATAAATATTTTATCAAAGGTGTTTACCAAACGCGAGAAATTCAAGTTCTTTGTCCAATGGCAGACAAATTACCGGATCATGTGCTTCCAGAAAGTACAATAAAATAACGCAAAAAAATATTATAATAATTATTAAACCTTCAAGCTTGCTTGGAGGTTTTTTATATACAAGAGGAATTTATGAATTATAAAGAATTTTTAGAATACATTTATCAGCGTCATTCAGGAAATGTAAAACTCGGATTAGACAGAATCGAAAAGATTTTGGAGGCAATGGATAATCCAAACAAAAAATTAAAGGGAATCCATGTAGCCGGAACAAATGGCAAAGGTTCTACCAGTGCAATGTGTGAAGCTATGGGACTTGCTCATAATCTTTCTACCGGTTTGAATACTTCTCCACATTTGGTAGATTATCGAGAAAGAATCAGAGTTAATGGAGAAAATATTACTTTTGGAAATTTGATGGAGATATATCAAAATTGGGGTGATCTTTTTGAGCAAAAAGAAGCTTCTTTTTTTGAGATTACAACAGCTCTTGCCTTTAAATATTTCCTGAACAAACAAGTTGATTTAGCTATAATGGAAGTTGGATTAGGTGGCAGATTAGATGGGACAAATCCATTTTTATCTACAGTAAGTATTATCAATTCCATTTCAATGGACCATCCAAAAAGTTTAGGCGATACAATAGAAAAAATTGCTTTTGAAAAAGCAGGAATCATTAAACAAAACACTCCTGTTGTTTTGGGAAAGATCAAAGAATCTGCTGCGGAAGTAATAAAAAAAGTAGCTGCCGAAAAATCAGCTCCTGTATTTGAACTTGGCAAAGATTTTCATATTAAGAATATTCGTTTGGATAGGAATGGAACAACTTTTGATTATGAATCCGCTGATCTAAATCTGAAAGATATTACGGTAAATCTTTTGGGCAAGCATCAAGCTTATAATTGCGCTGTTGCAATTAGTGCTTTTAATCTTTTCATGAAAAGGACATCACGTTCTTTAGATGAAGATAAATTGCGAGCAGGTTTGCGTAACGTTAATTGGCCGGGACGTATGCAAATTTTACAAAACAACCCAACTGTAATTATCGACGGAGCGCATAATGAAGAGGGTATTGATGCATTAGTGCATAATATCAAGCAGATTTTCCCAAATACAAAAATCCACTTTGTTTTAGCAATTTTACGCGATAAAAATCTTGAGAAAATAATCAAGCAAATCTGCGAAATTAGCTATAAGCTTTATATTTCCAAGAATCACTCAACTCGTGCTGCTGAGATTGAAGAGCAAGCGGAAATAGCAAAAACATATGGAACTGATCCAATATTGATTCCTGATGTTGTGGAAGCAACAAAAGCGGCTTTGAAAAATGCTAAGCCTGATGAATTAGTTTTTATTTCCGGCTCACTTTATACAATTAGCGAAGTCTTAGCAGAGAAAAAGGAATTATTCAGTTAGTTAAAAAAATCTATCTTCTCGGGAGCAACTCAAACATTAAAAAATATGTTATGTAAGCTCCCGATATTTTGTTATTTGGAATTATCAAACAGTTTATCAATAATCTCATTATAGTCATTAGCAAAGAAATCAACTGTTTTTTTAATTATCTCCCT
>JAMOPB010000214.1 GCA_027064945.1 Candidatus Cloacimonadota bacterium | reverse complement strand
ACTTTAATATTGGTACTGAAAAAACGCGTACGCAAAAAATAGATCTGGATTATGATCCCAAATTAACAGACGGGATTTTAGCAATGAGTTTTTCTGCTTCAGCAGATTATAATGATCGTAGAATTGAAAGCAATACAACTACAGATTCTTTAAGAACTTATTATTATGATGGTGGCGTTACTAGGAATTTTAGCTCTGATTTTGATTTAAAAAATCGTGATCTTTTGGAAAATTTTAGAGATTGGCTTGATTCTAAAATAGAAAGAAAACAAGAAAACACTAAACCTGAAGAAAAAGAATCGGAAAATAAACCTGATGAGATTAAAGATGAACCAAAAGATAAACCGGAAGTTGAGAAACCTAAGGAATCAGAGAGTAAACCAAAATCATCAGGTAATATTTCAGAAGATAAAGAAAAACCAATAATTGGAAAAAGTGAAGAAGAATCGGAAGAAAAACCAAATGAAAGAGCAGAACGCGAGAATTCAGGCAGGACAGGAAATAATCGTAACAGAAGAAATGGCAGATCAAATGAACCTAGTAAAAGTGATCCTAATGCACCACTTGTTGTGAAATTTGTGGATTACTTAACAAGATTAGATAATATCTCTTTTAATTATAACAATACTTATAAAACCAAATTTGAGGATCTGGAAGAAAGACCTGATATTTGGTATCAACTGGGTAAACCGGATGTTCTACGAGCTGAAGCAGATACTTTGTGGGCTGAAGATGGATCTATTCTTGAGATTTTACCTGAGCAGCTTTCGTTAAATTCTATTACTCATCGCATTACTGCTTCAACAAATCTTGTTATATTTAGAAATCTGACAACCGGTTGGAACTTCTCTTGGGATAATAATAGAAATTTATCTTCCGATAAAGAAACTAGAAAAATTGTTTTTCCGAATGTTTCTATTACACTTACTGAGTTTGAAAAATTGATCAGAATGGAAGATATTTTAACAAGCAGTAGATTAACAAGTAGTTATTCAAAAATGGTAGAAACAAGCGGTGATTTGGACTTTACTGAGGCTGATAGCAGAACAATAAGTTACTCTTTTTCTCCATTACTTTCTTGGAATGGTAATTTCGGAGATAATATTTCTAGTAATATTGCATACAATATGAGCTTTAATGAAAATACAGATTACTTTAGAACTCAAGGTTCAAAAGTAAGTTCTACTACAAAGCAGAATTCTGTAAATGGCAGTGTGTCCTATTCATTCAAAGCACCAAAAGGTTTACAGCTTCCATTAATAGGTGATAGAATAAGATTTAAAAATGAATTAACTGCATCACTTGATGTGAGTTATGAAGATAAGGAAAGTCAAACACAACGAAACGACGAAAAACCTTCGATGTCAGTTGATAGAAATGCAACAAAGATTATCCCGAGCGCTTCTTATAAATTTAGTAAGAATATCGATGCAGGACTTGCTTATAGTTATGAATTTAGCTATGAGAATACTACCGATTTAATCTTAAAATCAAATAGTCTTTCAACTTGGATAGAAATTAAATTCTAATTCTAAAATGATAAACTCGAAAAAATAAACAATCTCATTGAAAACTATGATTCCACTTTAAAAGTATGTTGCCGCTGATTTGCACAGAAAAATGCTGATAATGGATAATTAGCAATGTATAATGTATAATGTATAATGTGAAAAGTGAGAAGGGAAAGGTGAAAAGGGAAAAGCGTAAATAATTTTGAATTCTGAATTTTTAGTTTTGAATTGGAAACACATAACCATAAACCTCGAGCCATAACCATAATCAATTATTCGTGTTTATCCGTGCAATCCGTGGACAAAAATCTTTTTTACATCTTCATTCTTCGATAAAATTCCGATAAATCGGAATCACTTGTGTCAACATACGATGACTGCTGCTGAAGAATTTTGAATGATGAATGATGAATTATAAATTGTGAATTGTAAATTGTGAAATCAGAAAATGTAGAACAAGCTGCCAGCTTGTTTCTTTCCCAACTTAGCAAGTTGCGCTACAATTGTATATATAATATCAACCGGATTTTCAATTTTGAATTGGAAACACATAACCATAAACCTCGAGCCATAACCATAATCAATTATTCGTGTTTATCCGTGCAATTCGTGGACAAAAAAAATGCCACACTGAGTAGGAGCGCAACGACATATCGAAGTGCGACAAAAACAGTTATGAAATCTTCATTATGCAGTTGAATTTGTGGAACTTTTGAACTGACTGAACTGTTATCTTTTTTTATCAAATATTTGTGCTTATTCTTGTTATTCGTGGACAAATTCATAAATCTTGACATTAAATTCATTTTCCCACTGATTGAGCTTATTGATTTATTTTATCAAAAACTTAAAAGGGAGTCCTGATGGTAAGTAAGGCACAAAAATTCAGGTTGGGTTTGTTTATTGCCGTTTTTACTACGATAATGATTGTTTTTATTATTATGGTAGCAGGTAATAAATTAATGGAAAAACGAGATTATTACAACATTAGATACAGCGGAATGTCGGTTAGTGGTTTGCAGATTGGTGGAGCCGTTAAATATAATGGGATTAATGTTGGAAGAGTGGATAATATAAAAATCCAATCTGATGACATTCGAAATGTAATTGTGGAAATTAGCGTAGAAGAAGGAACTCCGATAAAATCTGATATGCAGGCAACACTTACTCCTGTGGGAATAACAGGATTATTGCAAGTAGAGCTTACAGGCGGAACCAATAGCTCTCCTTTGTTACATAGTGGTGATACAATAAAGGCAGGAGTTTCTACTTTCCAAAACATAACAGGTAAAGCAGAAATTATTACTGAAAAATTAGAAATGGTTCTAAATAATATAATTGAAATTAGCGGACCTGATAATCAAAAAAAACTTAATAGCATTATTACAAATGTTGATAGCATTATTTACAATTCCCGGGAACCTCTTACAAATATCGTAACTCAATTGGATACAATGAGTATAAAAATTACACTACTGGTAAATAAACTGAATCAAACTACAAAAAAAATAAATCAAGTTTTAGATTCGGAGGAATTTAATAATATTTTGGTTAATAGCGAGAATTTTACAGAACAAATTAGTAAAATGGATATATTGACCTTAATGGAAAATCTAAATAAAACAGTAGAAGAGGTAGATTATGCTGTAAGGCAAATAAATATTACCCATCTTAGTGGAAAAGATGATTTATTGGATATATTAGATAATTTGCGTGAAACAGTAGATAATCTTGATGAATTTTCCAGAATGCTATTAGAAGATCCTACAATTTTAATTAGAGGTAAATAATTATGAACAGGGAAAAAATAGAAATAATTAGAATTTTTCTGATATTAATAATCACGTCCATGATGTTTGGTTGTGCTTCAAATGAGTTTATTACACGTAATTATTATATCCTGGAATATTATGCTCATAATGAAAAAGAGGAACTAGTCCGAGAAGAACCTCTTGATTTAAGCGTTATTGTAAAAGATACAAAAATTAGTAGAACCTATGACCGTAAACAGATAGTTTTTCGTAAGAACGGACCGAAAATAGTTTATGCTGATTACGATTTATGGGGTGTGGATTTATCTAATATAATTCCTGATATGGTTGCGAAAAGAATGAAAAACTATAATTCTTTTGCACAAGTCCAAAGAGATTATTTCAAAGAATTACCCGATTTACAAGTGCAAACAACTATTAATAATATTGAGATTATAGAATCATCCAACAGTAAAATTGCAAGGCTGAATATGGAATTTTCCTTAATGGAAATGAAAAGTGAGAAAATCATTTTGCTCCATTATGTTGAAAAAGAAAAAGAGATTATTGATGGGACTGTTGATGGCTTTGTGCAAAATATTAATGATATAATTTTGGAAGAAACTGATATTTTTATAGATAAAGTTTATAAATTTTATTCCGGAGAATTACCCAAAGATACGGAAAATGAAGAAAACATTGAAAGAATTGATTTCAATCTGGTGGATTTATATCAAGATGGAGTTTCCGCCGGAACAGGAATGCTGTTGATGCCATCACTTACCAAGTCTGATAATGAAGAATATTATTACATTTTCGATAGTAAAAATAATAGTATAGTAGGTAGATTCGGGGAAGTGAAATCATTACCACAAGGGAAATATACAATACGTTTTGGCTCGGGAGATATTAGTCAGCAAATGGCTATTGAAGATGTGAATATATATCCTAGATATAGACAAATAATAGAACCTACTTGGGGTTGCCTGATTGTTGATATAATTGATAAAAACAGAAATTATGCAAAAGTAAATTATGAAGTTTTCTCTATGAAATCGGGCGAAAGCTATGGCTCTGAATTTCCTGCTGACGAAGCAGTGGGTGAACAAGATAAAGTGTGGGTTTTAAAACCGGGAATTTACAAAATAGTTATCAATAATGAACCGTTTAATACATACACCAATTTTACTACGGTTCAAATAGATGCAAATAAAGCAAAACAATTAACTATTGTAGTTGATACAGATGATGATGGAAATCCTTTAAATATGGTTGGAGCAGGAGTTTTGGAAGATATTGGTTTAGGACAAGATTTATCAAAAACTTCTTATTCCCATGCTATTCATGCAAACCTGAATCTTTATAGCGATAATAGCGTAGATAAAGATGAACAAATTTATAGTATTACAACAAATATTCAGTATGATAGTCATTTCGAGTATGATAATTATCCATACCATTACAATTTGAAATCTTTGTTGGAAGAAGGTGCTACAAAAACCACAGATACTGATTTGCGTAAATCTGCAGATGAGCTCGATATTAGAAATACTTTTTTGTATTACTTTCTTAAAAATCTTGGTTTTTATGGAAGATTCGATATTAATACTCATTTAATCAGCGATTATGTTTATCTTAATGAAGGTGTCGATTATGTGAAATTTTCTAGCGATGAAGAGTTGGAAGAATTTCATGCAGCTGATCAGAATGAGAGCTTGGAAATGAAGAAAAATTCTTCATTCTTCCCTTTGGAAATGAAGCAAGGTCTTGGAATAAATTTGCAATTGTTAAAAAGCAGTAAAACAAACCTAAGTTTACGAGGCGGTTTAGGCCTTAGACAAGACATAAATAATGATGTTTATAGTGTATTGTCAGAAGATAGCAATTTAGCTCAACAAGATACAATTAATGGATTCGATTTAACAAATGCAAATAAATATATCGCTTTAGATAATAATGTTACTGAAGGTATAGAACTTTCTGCTGAAGCAAATTTCAAGCTACCAATAGATTTAACTTATTCTACTAACGCTGAAGTTCTAATTCCTTTTGATAAAGAAGAATCCGTTTCAACCGAATGGGAAAATTCATTTGATCTCAGATTGTTTAAATATGTTTCATTAAATTATAAATTTAAATTAAGTAATAAACCAAGTGAGCTTGGAGAAGATTATTGGCTTACTGAACATAGTTTATTCTTACGCATTTCTTATTTTATCCGGTAGATTATGTTAATAAAAGATGAAAAATTAATTTTACCGGAAAAGATAGATCGCTACTGTGTAACCGATCTGCTGGACGAATTTCACAAATTGGATAAATCTAAAATAAGATTTTTTGATTTATCCGAAGTGAAAGAGATTGATAGTGCCGGTGTAGCTTTGCTGGATGAATTCCAATTAATTCACAAAGCCGAATTGCAGAATGTGAGAGAATCTGTTGCCGAGGCAATTGATACATTTTCAGTGGGAAGATTACCCAAGGTTGAACCTGTTAAAAGCGATAATATTTTTGTAAAAATGGGAGAAGGCTTTCTAAATTGGATTTATGCCAGTAAAGACGTTCTTTATTTGCTTGCCGATATTTCATTTTGGTCAGTAGTAGGATTGTTCAATAAGAAGGGCCAACGAAAAGGCTCAACTATTCAGCAAAGCTTATTAATTGGAGTTGATGCACTTGGAATTATTGCTTTATTATCTTTTATCTTAGGTTTAATTTTAGCTTTGCAAAGCGCTGCACAATTGCGTCAGTTCGGGGCAAATATTTTTGTTGCAGATTTAATGGGAATTTCAATGGTTACCGAAATGGGACCTGTTCTCACAGCAATAATTTTAGCAGGTAGGACAGGTTCATCGATTGCTTCCGAAATTGCCACAATGAAGGTGACAGAAGAGATTGATGCACTAAAGATGATGGCGATAAATCCTATTCGTTATATTGTGGTACCAAAATTTCATGCTATTACATTATGCGTTCCACTTTTGGTTACTGCTTCAATCTTGGTAGGAATTATTGGTGGTTTAATTGTTGCAGTTACATATCTTGATCTAAGTTGGGTATCATTTATCAATAGAATATTTGAAGTTGTTAGACTTAAAGATCTTTTAATAGGATTAGGCAAAAGTTTCTTTTTCGCGTGGACTATTGTTGTCATCGGCAGTTACTATGGATTTAAAGTGAGTGGTGGTGCCGAAGGTGTGGGAAAAGTTACAACTCAAGCTGTTGTTGCTTCAATTTTTTGGGTGATAATCTTAGACGCTATAAATAGTTTAATTTTCTATTTCTAAGAGAGAAAAAATGGATAAGAAAATAAAAAAGCCAATTATCGAAGTAAGAGATTTAGTCGCTAAATATGGGGAACGAACTATTTTAGATGGTGTGAGTGTTGATATTTATCCTGAAGAAGTAACTGTGATCTTAGGTGGTTCTGGTTGTGGAAAGACTACGCTTCTAAAAAATATTCTTCGACTTCACGAACCTTTTAGCGGAAGTGTGAAAATGTTTGGGCAAGAGTTAGTTGGTTTGGAAGAGGAGAAATTTGATAAACTTTTGCAAAATGTAGGAATGCTTTTCCAAAATGGAGCTCTTTTGAACTCTATTTCTGTATATGATAATGTATCTGTTCCTTTGGAACAACACACAAATTTGCCTTATGAAATTATTGATAAAATCATCAAAGTTAAACTCGATCTTGTTAATCTAAGTCATGCTGTGTATTTAGCTCCATCAGAATTATCCGGTGGGATGAAGAAGCGAGCAGCTTTAGCCAGAGCAATTGCTTTAGACCCTAAAATATTGTTCTGTGATGAACCTTCTGCAGGGTTAGATCCGCTTACTTCAGAAGATCTTGATGCACTACTTTTAAAATTGAAAAATCAATTAAAAATGAGTATTGTGATTGTTACTCATGAACTTGCCAGCATTCATCGGATTGCTGATAAGATTATTTTCTTGGATGAGGGTAAAATGCTTTTTAATGGTACTTTGGAAGAAGCAAAAAATAGCGGAATAAAAGAGATTGAAGATTTTTTCGAAGCAGGAAAATTTTCTTAATTATTTCAATAATATGAAACTATTTTAATCAGCTGCGTTTAGAAAGATAAAAAATTGAAATACAGGAGGTAATTATGTTTTTCGATAGTACAATAATATTGATTATTCCTGTTCTTATACTGGCTTTTTGGGCTCAGAATAAAGTGCAGGGAAATTATAAGAAATATGACAAAATAGGCAATATGGCGGGAATTAGCGGTGCTGAAGCAGCACGTGCAATATTGGAAAGAAATGGGATTTTTGATGTGGAAGTGAGAGAGGTAAACGGAGTTCTAACAGATCATTATCATCCGACAAAGAAAGTGGTGAATTTATCTTCAAATGTTTACCATAATCGTTCTATCAGTGCTGTAAGTATTGCTGCTCATGAAGTGGGACATGCAATGCAACATGCAAATAATTATCTTCCATTAACCTTGAGAGCTTCTCTTGTTCCAATTGCAAATCTTGGTTCACAAGGTGCTTTCCCACTCTTTTTTATAGGTTTTCTTTTCCGCATACCTATGTTTATGGATTTGGGAATTTGGTTTTTTGCAGGAGCTTTGTTATTTCATCTGATAACTTTGCCGGTAGAATTTAATGCCTCAGCAAGAGCTTTTAAGCAGTTGAATAACGGCATACTGGTTGGAACAAATGAAATGAAAGGAGCAAAAGCAGTGTTGAATGCCGCTGCTCTTACTTATGTGGCTTCCACGTTAATGGCTCTTATGCAATTGATTAGAATGCTGATTTTGCGCGGTGGAAGAGATTAATGAAGTTTATTGTAGAAGAAAATTTAGCGCGCTTAGCAAAAGAATTGCGAGCTCTAGGATATGATGTGGTAATTGCCAAAGCGATGAGTGTAGATGCAATCATTACTCAAGCAAATCGACAATCCAGGATATTTCTGACAAGAAACAATAAAATTGCTAAAATGAAAAAAGCTTTTTCTCGAAAATTGATAAAATCTGATGTTTACGAGAAACAAATATTAGAGTTACTGGATTATATTGAATTTAACGAAGATAAGATTTTTTCCAGATGCTTGGAATGTAATTCAAAATTGCATGTTAGGAAAGAAGCGGATAATTCAGTTCCTGATTATGTGAGAGATAATTATCAGGAATTTATGTATTGTGGCAAATGTAAGAAATATTATTGGAAGGGTTCTCATTATCAAGCAATGCTAGAGCGGTTGAGGAGTATTTTTTTCAATTAATCAAAAAGGCAACATTCAATGTGATGTTGCCTTTTGTATATTTATAACAAACTAAAAGTCAGTTTTTGAATCTAAAAATATCTTTAATTTTTAGAAATTCCATATCTGTGCATTTTCTTTATCAAACCTTGACGACTTAATCCAAGCTCTTTAGCTGCTTTTGTTTGATTCCAATCAACTTGTTTAAGAACTTTCAAAATCATAGAAACTTCCAATTTTTCTACAGCTGATTTTAACGTCTCTTTTTCTAAAAGACTGATAGTTTCAGTATTATCTTCATATCTTAAAATCTCTTCCGAAAGATCTTGAGAAGTGATAAATTCATCATCATCAGAAAGTGTAACAGCACGTTCAATTTCGTTTTCCAATTGTCTGATATTGCCGGGCCAATTATATACTTTTAGATAGTTCATTGCTTCATCTGTTATACCTTTTAGATTTTTGTTAATCTTCTTACAGAATTTATCGAAGAAATGTATAGCGAGAAGGGGAATATCACTTTTTCTTTCTTTTAAGGAAGGAATAACCATCTTAATTACATTCAAACGATAATAAAGATCCAACCGGAATTCGCCCTTATCAACTTTATCTTTTAAGGAAACATTTGTAGCACATAATACTCTTACATCAACTTTCTGAGTTATCACAGCACCGACTCTTTTAATTTCGCCTTCCTGTAAGAAGCGCAATAATTTTGCTTGAGTAGAGAGAGAAATGTCGGCAATCTCATCTAAGAAGAAAGTTCCTCCATTAGCAATTTCAAACAAACCTTTTTTGTCATGCGTAGCACCTGTAAAAGAACCTTTCACGTGTCCGAAAAGTTCGCTTTCCAATAATGTTTCCGGAAGTGCGCCACAATATTGAGCTATAAATGGTTTGTTTTTCCGATTGCTATTAAAATGTATTGCTCTAGCAATCAGCTCTTTACCGGTACCGCTAGGACCTTCCAATAAAACAGTTGTTTCAGTGTTTTTGATCTTATCGATCATGTTAAATACATCTTGTAACTTTTTACTTTTTCCAATGATATTGGAAGATGAATAATTAGTAGCAAGTTCTTCTCGAATTGTTTCATGCTTTTTCTGCAAATTAGTGTATGAGATATTTTCCACAATCACAACAATTTGGTTACAAAGTGCAGAAAGTAAATTGTGCATATTTTCGGAAAAATATTGAGAACCGGATTTTGTGAAAAGAGCTATTACTCCCTTTTTCTCATTTCTCACGCTAAGTGGAAAAGCAATGATATTATTAAATTCCGGAGCAAAATGAGGTTGTTTCTCATTAAATGTTTTACCGTTTTCATAAGTATCGTTTACAACATCCAATATTATTTGGAAATCATTCTCTTTTATATCAAATTTCTCATTAATAATGTATTGCCAAGAATCTTTTAGATTTTGGTTTTTGTACATACAGAACATTCCGCCATCAGCATGAGAAAATTCTACTAATTTCTTAATAGCAGTTTCTAAAAGCAGATCGAAATCGCTAATTTGATTTAGTTCATTAGTAAGTTCGTAGAATTTTACTAAAAGCAATTCTTGGCTTTTTGTCTCTTTCAATTCTTTGGCAAATTTTTTCTTAATGGTTTTCAATAAAATATCGTTTTTCTCTAACAGATTCAGAATCTCAAAATTCATAATTAATTTACGATTTTTTTCTAAAACTTGCAGAGCTTGTTCCCAATCATTAATCGAAAAAAGTAAATCTGCATATTCCAAATTAGCTAAAGAAAGATCATATTCATTTTTAGATCTGATAAAACATTCAATAGCATTTTCCAAATCTTCTTTGCGTTTTTCAGGAGATTCTTTTTCAAGCATTGAACGCAAATAATAAGATTTACCCATTAATTTATCACTCTGAATTTCTTCAGATAAAGATAATGCATGTTCAAGATGATAATTTGCACTTTCAAAATTACGTGTTTTAATGAAATAATATGCTTGTTTATGTGAACTTTCTATGATCTTATCTATTGCACCGATAGATTTGAAGAAATCAAAACTTTCTACCAGATATTTATAAGCATCTTTAAAACGATGAAGGTTTGTAAGCACACTCCCGATATTTCCAAAAAGCTCTGCTTGCATAAATTCATCATTGATATTGTTTATCAAGTCTTCGCCTTTTTTATAAAATTCCAAGGCAATTTCAAAATCTC
Organism: Candidatus Cloacimonadota bacterium; assembly: GCA_027064945.1. Classification (GTDB taxonomy): domain Bacteria; phylum Cloacimonadota; class Cloacimonadia; order Cloacimonadales; family TCS61; genus DAOWES01. The sequence continues at coordinate 1,955 of JAMOPB010000214.1, read as the reverse complement.
CTCTACTTTCATAAAGCTCACCAATATTGTTATAAGATTGGCAAAGTCCTTCCATGAAATTGTCATCTTTAGAATGTTTTACAGCCCGTTCGTAATAATCGATTGCATTCTTAAAATTACCCCAGCGGAAATAAAGAGCGCCAAGGTTGTTCAATGTAGCTATCAAATTCTTATTTTGATGAAAATTAAAAGAGATCTCTAAGGAATTTTGGAAAGCATCTTCGGCTTTACGAAACTTTCCATTATCCATAAAAGTAACACCGATATTATTGTAAATATTGGTTATTTTGTATTTGTTATTTAAGAGTTTCTGAATGTGTAATGCTTTTTCCAAATATTCCAAACTTGTTTGATAACTGCTTTTATCGTCAAACAAGCTACCTAGATTGCTGTAAGTTACGCTTAAACCGTCCAGATTGTAATTCTTTTTTTCCAGTTCTACGCTGTGTTTGTATTGTTTTTCGGCTTCTTTCCACTCGCCTTTCACCATTGCCAACGAGCCCAGATTATTTGAAATAGCAGCCATTCCGTTATAATCTTCAATTTTCTTATAAAGTTTATAAGCCAAAGAAAATTCTTCCTGAGATTTATTCCATTCGTTGATATAATAATAGATTTTACCGCGTAATTTTCTGTATTTTGCTAAGATTTTATTCTTCTCGGTTGGATCTTCAATGTCGCTAGAATCTGAATATATCTTGGATGCAACTTCTAAAGCTTCATCAAACTTTTCCATTTCAGTTAAAATATCTGCTTTCAGTAATAAAATTTCACAGCTTGAAACTTTATCGATTGATTTTGGTGAATATTTTTTTATTAATTCCAAAGCAAAAGTAGAAGAGTTTATATTGTATAAACTATTAGCAAACTCAAATAAAATCTTCTCAGCCGGAAGATCATTATCAATAGCTACTTTCAGAGCTTCTCGATAGTTTTCAATAGCCTGATCTGTTTGTTTTAGATTATTATTGGCGATAGCTATTTTTGTTAAAATATCGATTTTCTCAGAAGGGGTGGTTACATCATTTAAATAACGTAATAATAACGTTCTTAATGCGTTGTAATCGTTTAGGAGCTCAAGCTTTTGGATTACGGTTTTGAAAATGGTATTATTATAATTTCCGATCTTCAACCTAAAATCCATGATTTTATTTGGGTCTAATTTATCGATGATATTGGAAAAATATTGTTTTTGTTCTTCTTTTGGAAGATTAAAAAATTGGACCTGAACAGAGGAGATTTTTTTTACATAATAGAGATCTTCGATTTGGAAAATAAGTTCTTTTTCTATCAGATTATTAAGTATTTTTTCACAATGCTCGTTTTCGCTAAGTTTATGAAGAAGATCAGCGCTTGCTCCTTCTCCTACTAAGAAGATATACATTAAGATGTTTATATCAGCTTTATCCAAATAAGATATTCTTTCTGCATGGATTGTATTAACATTGATCGTTTTATCTAAGTAGGAATTAAAATCAATGGTTTCGCTTTTGTTTAAGAATTTTTCTAATAAATATTCAATAATAAAAATATTGCCTTCGGAAATTTCGTTTATCAATTCACTCTCTCTGGTATAAAGATTATCATCTTTTTTTATACGCCTGATAATTTTACGTAAATCTTCAGGAGTAGGTTTTAAGATGATAAATTTAGTAGAAAATGCGAATTTCGGCGTTCTGCTGAAGATAACAAATTTGATTGGCTCTTGAGTGATATATTGTGTAATGTATTGAATGAAATCATTAGTATAATCATCTAATAAATATCCTTCATAGAGCATAATGGTTACAGGCGTTATTAGATTTTTATCATTTAAATATTCCGAAATGAAATAGAATAGATCATATTTAGCTGTTATGTTTTTTTCTTTAGCAGTTAAAAGAAGTTGGTGAAATTCTTTTTCATCAATATCAGCTATCAATCTGATTATTCCAAATAATTGATTATATTTGAAA
>JAMOPB010000213.1 GCA_027064945.1 Candidatus Cloacimonadota bacterium | reverse complement strand
CCCTTCTTGCAACTGGTGGAATAAGAAATGTAAAGAAAACAAAAGAAGTTTTAGATAAAATATCTTCCGCATTTGAGCATTATTTAGAAAACAATAAAATAACAGATAAAGAAGGTAATTGCAAAGGGAGACTCATATTTGAAGATTTGCATTTTAAGAAAGTTACCCTTGAAGTAATTACCCCGCTTGACAGAAAGAAAAGAACGCCCGTTCATGGACCATTATTTTATGAGGTTGTGCCTGAAGGGGAAACTGCAACAGGTAAGATTATCTGGTTTCCTTTTGATTTGATTACAAATAATAAAACAGAGAATGAAATTAAAAATGAATGGAGCAAAGATAAGGATATATTAATGAAGGCATTTACAATATTAGAAGAAAAAGGAATTGGGGCAAAAACAAAAGACGGTTGGGGAAGGTTTGAATTGGAGGAAATATAATGGATTTAAAAAAATTAATTGAACATAGAAATGATATTTTATTTGCAGAAATCGGAGCTTTGATTCATGATCTGGGGAAGTTGAGTAAGGAGTTTGTGGAGAGTAAAACTGAAGATGGAAATTATAAGTGGTTTAGGCATGAAGAGATTTTGAAAAATAATGATAAGTACAAATCTTTTTTGCCAGATAATTTGAAGCAGATATTTGAAACAAAAAAAGATGGGCGGTCTTATTACCAAAACTTAAAAAATTCAATAAAGGATATTCCTACTCAAGTAAATGGAAAAACGTTTTCTGTTGCAGACTTTATTCTTAAACAGTTTATTTCAAAACATCATTCAGGTAATTCTTTGTTCCCCGTTAATTTTTTATCAAGTGATAGTAAAAGTAAAGGTGCTGATAGTGTTGACTCAGCTATAGATAAAATGGTTTCCGAAGAATGTAAATATGTTTTACAATCAAAAGAACATACTTATATCTCTACTGCTTTTGGTTATGAATTACAAAAAATTGATTTAAATTCTTTAAAACAGATAAAAGAAGATTATGCAAATAAACTTGCTGGTATTTTGAATGATTTGAAAAGTAATCCTTTAGATATTTCAAAATGGATTAAAAAACGCAATAAACTATTTAAGGAAACAAAAAAAGCATTTCTCAATGCCCTTGGAGAAACTCGTCGTCCTGCAAATGATGTAACTTTGTGGGATCATTCCTTTTCTGTTGCGTCACTTTACAAAGCCGCACTTGCAAGAGTGGTAATAAATGAATGGAAAGAACCTAAAGAAATTAAATGGAAGCTTTTATCAATCAGATTTGATGGAGATGAGTTTTATTATACGGTTCCTAAGATTGCTGATGTTTTAGGAAGGAAAGCTCTTGTTGAAAAAATATTGGATAAGATAAAAATTTTTATTGAAGTAATTATTCCCCTTGGAAATGAAATTTACAGGGATGAAAACGGCTCTGTTTTTCTTGTGCCTGAAAGTGCAAAAAATGAAACTGGAATATTTGAGATTAGTAATGAGGAGTGGGAAAAAATTAAAAATATTGTTAAAATGGTAATAATAAATTCTACTGATGAGTGGGAAAATGAAAAATTTGAGGAAATGGTTAATAATCCAAACAATCTTAAGGAATTAATAGAAAAAATTTCCTCGTTTATATCAGAAGGTATTTTTATTCCAGATGTGGAAGTATCGGAAGAATCACGAGGAGTATTGAATTTTGGTGAAGAAATCATAAAAGGAAAAGAATACAAAACTGATATTGGGAAATTAACGCAGAAGTGGAATGGGAAAAAAGATGGCTATGAAAAATGTATTGTATGTGGATTAAAACCAATTCCAAAAGAAAATGAAAATCCAAAAGCATTTGAACGCAAGGTTTGTGAAGATTGTTTAGAGTATGCCAGTGATAGAGTAAATGAATGGTACAATAATAAGAAATGGAATAAACTAATTTATAAAATACCTTCTTTTGACAGCTCTATCTGGCTTGACGAAATTACAGATAAAAATAATCGCATAGCTCTTGTTTATTTGAGTTTTGATCTGGAGAAATGGCTTAATGGTGAAATGCTAAATACTTTTTTGAGTAAGCCAATAGAAATTTTAAAAGAGTCAGGATTGGTATTTAATGATTATGAAAGCATAGTTTCTCATATTAAAGAAAATTTTGATAAAAAAGATGAAAATTTTTGGAAGGTGTTTGATCCTTATTCAAAAGATAAAACAGCAAAAGAAATTTTTGAAGAGATTGTAGAGAGTAGAGACGAAAATTGGAAAGAAAATTATAAGACAGGTAATACACCTATTGATGAAAATGATATTGAAGCAAAAGCTAAAATTCTTTTATTACACTTTACCCGAAAACATCCATCTTTTGCCCGTCTTAGAAGAATCTGGGAAACAACAAGAAACTTTGGGATAGATGTTTTTGAAAAAGTAAAAAGCAAATTAAAGACAAGAGAAAGAGT
>JAMOPB010000212.1 GCA_027064945.1 Candidatus Cloacimonadota bacterium | reverse complement strand
TTCCTATGAGCCGTAGTCAAACGGATCAGCCAATCGGCGATCACTTCGTTCTCTTTATTCAGTTTGGCCTCATAGCGGTAACAGGACTCACTGATACGAAAGGCCCGACAGGCCAGTCGGATACTCACTGCTTTTTCCTTAACGGCTCTTTGGGCCATCTTCTTTCTCGAAGACGGCCTCACCACTTTTTTTCAAGAGCCTCCTGAACAATCTCGGCTTTGAGGCGTATTTGGCCCGCCAGTTATAAAAGGTCGCGCTGCTCATACCGTGCTCTCTGCACAACTGGGATACCGGTGTACGCCGCTTTCCGCTTGCTTCAATATCGCCATGATCTGGCTGTCTGTAAAACGTGACTTCTTCATAGAAAACTCCTGTCTATATTTTATTGGAATTTTCTACTGCCGCATTTTTTAAAATCGAGAACATATTTTCTGCAAGTTTTTTTCTATTATATGCTTTTGCAAGTTTTTTGCATCCTTTGATGCAGTGGGTATAAAACTCTTTATCATTCTTTAATATATCTACTTTTGAAATAAAATCATTTTCATTTTCAGGCTCGAAACATACTCCTGCATTGTAATATTCAATAATTTCTTGTGCCTGTCCTTCTACGCCTAGTAATGTGGGTTTTAACATGGCTGATGCTTCAAATATTTTAGAAGGTATGACTGTTTTGAATGTATCGGACTTTTTCAATGGCGCTAATGATACATCTAAGATAGATAAATATATAGGCACCTCTTCTTTAGGTATAGAGTCTAGAAATGTGATATTGGAGAGAGCTTGTTTTTCGGCGAGTTGTACAATAGTTTCTTTCATGGCCCCATCCCCTATAAAGAGAAAATGGATATCAGGATCATCAATTTTAGCAATAGATTTTACGATAAAATCCAAGCTGTGGGCCATTCCGTGTGTTCCTATGTATCCAATGACGAACTTATCTTCAAGTCCAAGTTTCTTTAACATGACAGGATCTTTTTCACGCGGATAAAAAAGTTCAATATTTGCTCCATTTGTTATAACTTCGATTTTTTCTGGATTTATGCCTCTTTTTATCAGATTTTCTTTAAATGCGTCTGTAACAGCAATAACTTTGGTAGCGTCTTTATAGAGAGCTAATTCGATTTTTTCCAGAAAATTCAAAATTCTCTCTTCTTTCATGGCCCCGACTGTTCTTATAGATTCCGGCCACAAATCTCTCAATTCAAAAATCCATGGCTCTCTTTTTATCTTGGAGAGCCCCCAGCCTGCCCATGTCGTAAAAAATTGCGGAGAAGTGGCAATGATGATATCGGATTTTTGAAATATCCCTACGACAAATGCGCTCAAGGCAAAACTGACATAATCCAATACTCTTTTGACAAATCCACTGTTGGATGTAATGTAGCTCCACACACGTATAACTTCTATGCCATCTATTATCTCTTTTTGGTATAGACGGTTTTTGTATCCTTTGTATACTTTTCCATGTGGAAAATTTGGTGCACAGGTAATTATAGTCACTTCAATACCATTTTTAACCCATTCCTTGCAGTGTTCATACGTTCGGGTCGCTGGGGCGTTGACTTCCGGTGGAAAATTATCCGTTAAAAAAAGAATTTTCATAATAAAATTTCAACCTCCAAATGATTTTTGAATGGAATTTCCACAACTGTCGCTTCAATCAATGTATTGAATTCGGGAGCGTATAGATAAGTCTCGATTTTAAAATCAGCATTTTTGATATAGATGGTTAAATTTTCAGAAACAATATGATTTCCTTCTTTCATTATTGTGGTGTCAGGATGGAAGTGAAGCCTTGCTATGGCGTGGAACGTCCTATTTGAAATAATTTTGTCTGTAATTAGAATGCGTTTTTGATGAAATGTAAAAATTCTTTTATGGAGTACCCCAAATTTTTTCTTATATCCATTATGAATAGCTTCTATTTTGTTGCTGTTTTCTTTTAGATATGTAATGTAAGCACGATTCGCCACCCGGAATCCGCCCCATACTTCACTTTGATCGTAATTTTCGATTTCGACCGTATTGTGTGAAACCGTAGAACGTTCCAGTAGTCGCCGATTGTCGACTTCATAGGTAGAAATACCCGTATCGACGATGCATGGCTTTTTATCCACATATAGTTCAAAGTTGAAAGTATCGCTATGGGCATGCCCTGGTATATAGTCGGGACCGATATTGCCAACATCGATAGCCATCTCATAACGGTCAAATTTGATTTTTCTGTAACCTGAGTCGGAAAGCTTTATATGTTTGGGTCTTATATTTAGTCGTTTTGCATATTCGTTCAGTTTTTTGGTATCTGGTGCAATCTTGAATGCGCTATCATTGAAGAGTGGAATGTTTCCATTTTCGAATGTCATTTTATTCAACCAACCAAGCATTGCGGAGGCTTTTTCTTTCAAGAGTTCGCCCAAGCTATCCCGCTTCCAGGGATTGTTGTCAATAAGATTGATACAATCCAATACTCTAAATAGCATAAGTTGGTGATACATCGGACTCAATTCAAAATGTGCCCCATCATACAAAATTTGTTCATCCAATTCATTTTTAAGAATCAGTTTGGCTTTCCTATAGAATCTCTCATCCTGGAAGAAGTAAGCTCCAAAAAGCAAAGAAAAGCCGTTTTCGAGCAAGTGGTTTCCAAGAAGGTGATATTCTATATTGTTCAATAAATGGTGATATTGATTATAGAGTGAATTGTTGATTGTCTGATCGTCGATTTTGTAACGTGCCAGAAACTTTATCCAGTTAATTCCTCTTAATGAAGTGGGGAAAGGCTCAAGTCCGTCTTTTAATTTAGTTATATCCCGAATAAACATATGTATCAGGGATAAACCGGTATTTTTTGTCATATGTTTTTGATTTAAAAATTCGAAATAATTTAGATTGTATGTCCATAGCTTGCCATACTTATTGTAATTCCAGTCAATTGTCGATTTGAAAGTGTGCGTTAAATTTAAAAATGTAAAAGTATCCGGTTTCGCATAGATATTTTCAAACATCGCCGGTGTATTGAATCTTATATTTTCCGAAATACTTGGAGCGTTTTTAATATTGTTAGGGAAATTGTTCTTTCTGATTTTGGATCCGGTGAAATAAAAAAGTCTATAAAATATTTGAATAGTTTTCAAATATTTTATAGTGTAAAGATAATTATGTAGTTTTTGGAATTTCATTTATCACCAGCCTCAATTTTCCTTTTTTCGTTCTTGGAATTTTTTTATAATATACGATTTTGTAATCAAAATCTTCCCCGAGTTTTTCTTTGATTTGAGAAATCAGCTCATCTTCATCTTTTTTTTCATAATTTTTATTTTTAACTATTCTGAATTCTGCGGAACCGGGTTTGGTTTGATATATTTGTGCCTCTTTAATATTTAACGATGATTTAAAGAGAGGAGAAAGCCTTCCGATTTTGGTACCGTCGGATAACATCAAATAATCTTCCTCTCTCCCAAGAATTTCCTTTACGATCCGGCTTTTTCTGCCACAACTACATTTAAATGTATTGTTATATAAAATACAAGTATCCCCTGTATCATATCGGATAAGAGGAAAGGCTGGATTGTGATAGGATGTGCCGACTATTTTAAATTCATTATTCTTTTTATTTATTGGAATAAGTTCGACATAAGAATAACTTTCATCAATATGCAAGGTTCCGTGTTCACATTCAAAAATATTTGCGACCCCCTCGACCAAGCCATATAATTGTCGCACGGGGCAGCCGAAAACTTTACTAATATTTTGTTTTTGGTACTCATGCAATTTTTCTGAACTTGTAGTAATGATTTCCAGGCGCAATGCTTGTGCTTTTTGTGTTAGGCCGTTTTCAGTAACCAGATTTGCAAATTCATTCAAGACAGAAGGATAGCCATGGAGCCAGTGAATATCTTCTTTTTTAATGGCGTTCATATATAGCTCGAAGGTGTTTTTTCGTAAATGATAAGATGACATAAGAAGTTGTTTTGTCGGAAAGGATTTTATCCAAAATGGAGGCTTTTTTTGTTCGATTTTAAATAGAGTTTGCCCTACAATATTTGCCCACCATGTATCTAGTGTCAATCCATGAATTTTCCGAAATTTCCAAAACACTGCCCATTGATGCTCCAAAAAAATTTTTGAAACTGGAAAAGTTAATCCAGAACCTGTCGTGCCGCTGGTATGCAGATACGAGTGTAAATAACGTTTGTCAAAAAGTTTTCCATAATTATTTTTGATATAGGTTTTATTGATGATGGGAAATTGCTCTATGGGGGTATCGAGAAATTTATGATAGTAAGGATGGTTTTTAATCTGTTCTGTTAGTTTGCGATTATCAAAATGGAACTCTTCGCATCTGTCGAGAGAAATATAATATTTCAAAAAATTATAAAATGCTTTGGTGTATCTATTTTTTGAAAGTTTTATACCGTATATATTTACAATTAAGAATTTTAAAAAATATGGAAAATTTAAAAAATATTTTTTCACGTTTGTGTAACCTTTTCGATTTTTTTGAAAAACATAGAAGTTTGCACTTCACTATCAAAGTTTTCAAATTGTTTAATTGCATGAGAACGATATCGTGAATAATTATCTTGATTAAAGGAAATAATGGTGTCTTTTAGTGCATTAAAGTCACCAGGTTTTATTAGCATTCCGCAGTTCGTATCGACCATTTCTTTTATACTAGATAGTGTCGTTGCAATTACAGGAAGACCGACTGAAAAAGCTTCAATAATGGCACCCGGATATCCCTCCCGGTAAGATGGCAAAAGCAGGACATCGTAATTTGCCATCACTTTAAGTACTTCTTCTGAAGACAATGTCCCTTTGTAATTTACATTGTAGTTTTGAAAATACTCTAATGAAAAAGGTTTATTAAGTTTTCCATATAAGTCGATAGTATATTCCTTCGGAAGCATATTGGAAGCTTGACACAATACTTCTATACCTTTTTCTTCATTTATGGCCCCAATAAATATAAATCTCTTTCGATATGTCGTATCTGTTTTTATATTGGTTTTGTTTCTAACATTTGGAAACCAATATGTATTACGATTATATATTTTGAAAAAGTCAACAAGATATTTAGTTTCGAAAAAATTTGCAGATGAATGTTGCAATGTCATTCTGATAAATAATTTTTTTAATATTGAAGAATCATTATAAATTTTATTAAAATTTCCTGCAAATTTTCTTAAACTTACACTCTTTTTTAAAAGCAGACCCGAAAAAATGACAAAAGGAGCTAGATATATAAAGTCTTTCGCTGTACCATGTAGAGAGATATGTGAATATTTTGAAGTGTTTCTAAATATTTTATAGATTATTGAAAAATAGGCTATAAATTTGTTATTGTAGTTAGATTTGTTTGTATCGATAACATCGTAACAAAATGAGTGCTTCTCACAATAATTTAAAAGATTTTCAAAAAGCACAATAACACCACCTGTTTCCATTGGATTATCTTTTTTTGTACGAGGTCCAATAAAAAGAAATTGATCATTTTTCATGACTTCATCATCTAATCAAATAATATTTATTTTTGCCTGTTCGGATAGGCAGATTGACAACATACGCACCATTATTTAATGTAGAAACATAGGTATTCTCACCATCATTTATTTTAAACAAATGATCATTTAAAAGAGTTATACTTGTATTTTTAAGATTTTTATGATTATTAAAATTTATAATAAGTAATTTATCTATAATAGTTATGGATGAGTGGTCCCTGGTATAAATATATTTGGCAATTTCTTCACAAGTGGCATACCATATGGATAGATAAGAGAGAGTGTGATAAATTTTATTTAAACTTTTGATATCCGTGATAATGTTAGCCGACTGAACCGTGCCAGCAGAAGTAGAGGGTGAAATGTGTTCCTGTATGCTGATTATTTGTTTTTTCCGATATAGATTATATAATTTCAAGTAACTATACAAATTATAAAGAGGTTGAAAATATTTAAGAAATTTCTTTTTTTTATCACGCTCCTTTTTTCCTGTCATATAACTTAAGCGTATAAAGGAATTACCAGCAAAGTTGGTTGGAAAAGCTATGATATTGTTTTTTCCAAAATATTGTTCAGAATGACAATGTTGTGTAATATTTGATTCTCGACACCAATATAAAAAATTACATACATCGATGATTGCATCTGAGAACCTGTTGGTCTTATATCCACAATATTTTCCTCCCGCTATATCAATGTCGCAAAATTTTTTAAATAAATTTATTCCTTTTTTTGTTGTCTCAACGCCTTGCTGAATGTTTTTGAAAAGCTCCCATTCGTGAATCCAATTATTTATAGTCGAAGGATTGTGTTGATTTATGAAGCATCCATGATTGGAGCCATGGTGTGCAATTTCATGCCCAGAGGAAACAAGATACTTTAAAAAAAATATATATTCTTCTCTTTCACCGAGTGCAAATTTTTTTGAAGAAAATGAGCTATTTTGATTAATGACATTATGCCGATCATAGGGGGAAAAGAAAGTAATCTTAATATGAGGATATTGATTCAGAAGATACTTTTGCAAAAAACTGAAAGCAGAATTTTCTTTGTTGCATAGATGCCCCCAGTCATTTCTAAATGGTTCGTTATAAACATTAATATACGCATCACTTAAATCATCTATCATTAAAACAGATGGCGCCTGATAATTGTTGTGCCATTTTGCTATTTTAAACATTCTTTTTCCGATAAATAAAATAAAAAATAATTATTCAAATTCTCTTTATTGTGTATATGTTTTGATGGCGAGGGATGTAATTTTTTATAATTAAGTATTGCTTCAGACATCTCTTCGATATTATCGACTTCAACTAAAATGCCATTCACACCATCTTGAATCAATTCGGTCATAAAAGGAATGCATTTGGTTGCAATTATGGGTTTCCTTAAATATAAATTTTCCAATATGGTGTTTGGCAAGCCTTCCCAGCGTGATGATAAAACAAAAAGATCGGCATAATAATAAAATCGATATGGATTATCTTGATAGCCTAAAAATTTTATATTATTCTCCAAACCGTAAAAATTAATGAGATTTTGTAAATTTATTTTCTCTCCATTATCTTCACCAATTATGTAGAGTTTGAAATTTTTATTTTTCTCAGTCACATTTTTAAAAGATTTTATTAGAAAATCAAATCCTTTTTGTTTGGTTAACCGTCCAGATGCAACAACATGAATATGATTGTCGTTTTCAAAAGGAGATGAAATATTCATCAATTTTTTTTCAATATCATTGATATTTACGGGATTCAAGAACACCTTAATTTTATCTTTTGCTATTTTGTGATGTAAATGTATTTCTTCTTTCATCTCCGGCGTTTGTGCAAATATATAATCACATTGTTTATATGCAAATTCTAGTAGAAATCTTTTTACAAAGTTTAATTGTTTGTTTTCTAATAATAATTTTGGAGAATTTGGGCTTCTCATGATGATTATAGGTTTTTTGTCATGGTTTAATCCTATCAATGATAGCCCTAAAGCTATATGAGTCCTTATTAGGGTAGAAAATATCATATCTGGATCGAGTTGAGTGATTTTATTTCTTAATTTTAGAACTGAAAAAATGGTTTTGGAAACATTTAAATCATGAAGAGTGATTTTTTCTGGAATTAGTCCAAGTGAAGGACCATTTTTATCCATCACGATAAGATGTATGTCAAAAAGCTCTTTGTCCAATAAGCTCATTATATTCATTGTCACTTTTTCAGCACCACCGCTTACTAATTGAGCTAAAATGAAAACAATTCGCTTTTTATTTTTATTGACCATAATTGCTTTTTCTTTTGCTAATTTGAATGATATGTACGGATGCCAGATAAAACCAAAAAACATATAATAAATATGTTAGTTTGGTGATAAACATAATCAATAGAAAAACTAGAGGCATACCCCAATAAAAGTAAACCAACATGATAAAAAAAGGTATAGAAAAAATTCCATATTCATAAATTAATTTAAATAAGAAGCTTGTATCATCTACTGTATAATTAAGGAAACGCGTTTGAGCATTTCCTTGTCCCAATAAAATTCCCTTACTATCTAGAGAAAGCCAATAGTTGATAATGTGTTCTCTTAGGCCTACTGCCCCAACATTATGCTCAAGAACAAACCGAAAATAAAGATATCTTTCTAGTCCCATCAAAACGATTGCTAATAGAAAAAACATTATAACATTTTTTTTGGATAATTCGAATTTGAAAGAAGAAAATTCTATTACTATAATATAAAGAGTTGCTATTATAATAGCAAACAATGAAAAAGAGGCAAAATATGAAATTAAGGTCAAAATTTGAATTTTAGTTATCTTTCGATAATAAATATATATTATTGACAAAAGAGGAAAGGTGTTGACTGCGTATGTGCCTGGTTCTGTAAATAGACTTGTAGGTCGAATAATGAAATCGACACTACTCATGAAGTAAGCTTGATATCTCTGTGGCTGACCTATTAGCGGCTCAAGCAAATCAATATAGTGACCACTGACATAATACATTATTAATTGCATATACCATAAAGATACGATAAAAAACAATGCATATTCAATACTTTTAATTAAAAGCTTTACTTGGTCTTTATAAAAAAATAATACAAAAGTAAATATTATTATTGCAAAGGACATCTTTTTTATATAAGAATTTATTTTTAAATATGAAAAATCTTCATACATGGTCATATTTATCAATAAAAAGAAAATGATCACAAGAATGGTACATAATAATAAATTTATAGTTTTATCATATAAGGGAAATGGATTTTTCATATAAAATAAAAATATTAGCGTCATTAGTCCAAAAACTAATACATTTGATGGATAACTAACATGCCATGTTAATGAAATAATAAAAAAAGTTGACAATAACGTAAGCATCGTTTTATTTTATCCTTTTTAAAAGCTGTTCCCATTTAGCCATAATGGTATCTATTTGTAAAGTACTATTGATTTTTATTGCTTCTTTTGAAAGCTTTTCCCTAAGTAAATTATTTTCTGCTAAAATAATCATACTATTTTCAAGCTGTTTGTTGTCAAGATAATTGATGAGTAAACCATTTTTTTTGTGCTGGATGATATCTGAGGGCCCTGTAGGACAATCGAAGCTTATGCATGGCAAGCCTACCCCCATAGCTTCACAAAGTGCCACAGGAAAACCCTCAAATCTTGAGGACATTATATAAATATCAGCTTTTTTTAAAATACCATAAGGGTTTTTTACTCGTCCTGGCATTGATACTTTATCATTAATATTTAAATCTTTTGAAAGTTTTTCAAGCTCTTTTCGTTTTGGCCCTTCTCCAAGTATAACAAGATGCCATTTTGGTAGTTTCTTGGTTACTTCTGCAAAAGTTTTTAGAAGAATATCAAAACCTTTTTGTTTGGTAAGGCTCCCAAGTGCTATAAATGTAGGTTTATGTAATACCACTTCATTTGAGTCAGGGATTTTTTTAGGTATATCTAATGGGTTGGGGATAATGACTATTTTTGAATGAGCATATGTTTTAGGCGGATAGTATCGAATCAATTCTTTTGTCAAAAGTACGATTTTATTAGCGAATCGATAGGTAATAGGCTTGAGTGCTTTCCATGGTTGTGGCATTCCTTTCATCTCTGGGTTGTTGTGATCTTCTACGATTACCGGAATGCCCAATCCCATAGTTGCTAGTAAAACCCTGACATTGGCTATATCCATATGGCTTATAATAATATCTGGTTTTTCGCTTCTTATAATGGATCTTAAGGTGTAAAGCCCAAAAATGTGAGTAGCGAATTTTCCGAATAAATTTTTTTGAGAAACTTTAAAATTGGTCGATTTTCTTTTCACATTTCCATTTATTTTAAAAAAATCATCATTCAAGGAGCTATCAGTAAGCAATATAATTTGGTGCTTATCGCTCCAGTAATTTGCCATTAGAGAAGCGACTTTTTCCGCTCCTCCTGATGTTAAAGAGCTGATGTATATCAATATTTTCATTTTGCATTCTTTTTAAAATATGATTGGAAAAAATTTTGAATATATAATGCATTATAAAAACCAATAAGCTTTGCAAGTAATACAAATTTTTTGCTTCCTACAATAATTGGTTTATTGAGGCCAAGTGCAAAAAGTTTTTTTTCGACCTCCTTTCTTAAAGAAGGGAAATTTGGATACATGTTGTATATCAACAGTGAATATCGTTTGGCTAATGCCATGAGAAGGGAAGGGTCTTTATCAAATTTATATTTATATATATTGTAATATGAGTCATACGAGTCGAATTGGGAAATATAATGTCTTTCTGTCCGCGTACTGTTTAAACTTGTCGTATTGCCTTTTCGATAATATGAAAAGCTATGACTAAGATATATTGCTTTGGTTGATTCGCTAATGAGTCTGGAAATGAATTCTCCATCTTCATTGAGGATCCAAGTTTCATTCCACAAACCACAATTTTGAATTAATTCCCTGGAAACGATAAACGAATGGGTTGCTATCATTCCAGAAGAGCTCCAAAAATCCTTTAGAAGCTCAATAGGATTATCGTAATTTTTAAAAAAAGGAAAATTAAAAAATTTTCCATCGCTGATTGATTCGGTAAATTCTACAACATTGCCAAATACGAAAGTTTTCTTATCGTGCCTTAAAAGCTCTCTTACTTGAAGCTCTATTTTTCTTGGAGCCAGTAAGTCGTCAGCATCAAGATACTGAATGTATTCACCACTGGAAAGGCTAAAAGCACTATTCCTAGCTGCACCAGGTCCTTGGTTTTTTTGTCGATGTAATATTATATTAAAGTATATATTTTGATATTTTTTGGCGATTTCATAACTATTGTCCGATGAGCCATCGTCTACGATTATGATTTCCAGATTTTTGTATGTTTGGTTCTGGATAGATTCTATGGCCTCGCCAATGTATTTTTCGGCATTATACATCGGTATTAAAACAGAAACTTTGGGCAAGTGCTTCAATGGTTGGTGCTTCCTGTAAGTATTTTTTTATAAACACGTTCAAAAATATCTTTATAATGTTTTATTATAATTCTATTATCAAGATTTTTGTTGAAAATAATAAATTTGATGATCTCATAATAAGCTTTTAAATCTTTTTCTGCCAATGATTGGCGAAGATGGGATAGTGATGAGCGGGTAATATTGTCCTCGATTTTTTTGACCAATTCTGGCTCATCACAAAGATTCTTTTGCAGAGCTTGTTTGGTTTTTATGTTATTTTTCATTTTCTGAATTCTATCTAGGCTGCTCCAAATTCCTGCGCCATGGACCCTGTATACCGAATTTTTTATATCTGATTGATACTTTCCGTGTCCATGGAATCCTAGAAGGTGAAACATTACCGTATCGCCGTTAAGAATGCCATCAAAGATTTTTGGAAAAACTATTTCAATATTTCTAAATAATGTAGTATTGGGATGAATAAAAATATTTCCGCATTTCAATTCTTCGGAGGTGTAGTCTTTGAGATTGCTGTTAATTGTGTTGGATATGATCTTATCATTCTTATCAATAAGGCTGCAGTCATGATAAGATATGATAAATTTGTCATGTCTTTCAAGGAAGTCGGTCTGTTTTTGGAGTTTGTTGGCGTCGGTCCAGAAATCGTCACATTCTAATATGGCGATATATTTTCCTTTTGCATGCTTAAATGTTGCCAAGCCAGGATTGACCCCTTTTGAGTATTGATTTTCTTCTTCCAATATAGGCTTAATGATAGATGGGAATTTTTTTGCATATTTCTTGATTATATTTTGTGTCTGGTCGGTGGAACAGTCGTCTCGCACTATGATTTCAAAAGGAAAGTCCGTTTTTTGCATCAAAATACTATCCAAGGCACTTTCAATGTATTTTTCATGATTGTATGAAATACAACAGCAGCTCACCAAGGGCTTGCCTGATTGACGTTTCCAATTTTTTATAATTTCTTTTTCGGATCTTTTTATCATAATAAAATTATTGCCTTTTTTTTATAAAAGATGAAATTTCTATTGTTATATATTCAACTGAAGGGGTTTTTATGCTCCAATTAATCAGTAAGAACAAGATGGAATACAATAAGCCATTTATTATAATGGCAATTATACCTGAAAGATCAAGTGAGTCAAGAATATAAAATGTAAAAAAAGATGAAAAGATTGCAATTACCATTTGTAGAAGAATTGGAAATATGAATACCGTAAAGGGCAATAAAATTTCACGAGATGCAAACCATATATTGAGGCCAATCGATAAAAAAGCAACAACAACAAGACCGTATAGATAGCCATTTATTCCATATAAAAAACCGATATAGAAATTTATGGTTTGTATGATCTTTTTATAAATTTCAAGTTCCAAGAATTTTTTTGAATTACCTCGACTGCTTAATATATTGACTAGTAACGCGCTCAAAGGGTATGCAAAAGCACCCAATAAAATTATTTTAAAATATGCAATTGACGGTAACCATTTTTCAGTAAGCAAGAGAATGATTAAATCATGCGAAACAACATATAGGGCACCAATCGTGTAAAAAACCAAAAAACTTAAAATACTTAATGCTTTTATCGAAACCTTCTGGAATTTTGACAAGTCGTGCTGGATTTTGCTTAAAACAGGAAAGAGTACGGCCATAATGCTTCCGGATGTATATTGAACAATAAGTTCGTTGAGACGTTTTGCCTGATCGAAAAAACCTAATGTCGCCGGCGAAAAAAGTTTTCCAATAATTATGATATCCATTCGAGAGTATATGATTTCAAGAA
>JAMOPB010000211.1 GCA_027064945.1 Candidatus Cloacimonadota bacterium | reverse complement strand
AAAATTCCCTGATTGATAAATTGTAATTTTCTCTCCTTCGGGAATTGCATCTAAAAGTTCGATTTTATATGGTTCATTCTGCGCATTAAAAATCTCACGAGCTTCTTCTCTAGATATTTCTTTACGAAGATATTTATTTTTTTGCTTCTTAAGCTCATTCATTTTCTTTTCGATTTTTTCCAAATCTGAATCTGTGAAAGGGATATCTTTATCAAAATCATAATAAAAACCATTCTCGATAGAAGGCCCGATAGTTACTTTTATTTTAGGGAAAAGCTCTTTAACAGCTTCAGCTAAAAGGTGAGCTGTACTATGCCAAAACACGCTTTTGCCTTCCTGACTATCAAATTTAAATAATTCTATTTTTGCATCTTCGTTAATTGGAAAATCCAAATCAACTAAATTTCCGTTTACTTTTGCAGTAATAATTTGCTTTGCCAATCCATGGCTAATACTTTCTGCAATTTCCAAAGGATTAATTCCTAATTCAAATTGCTTTATTGATCCATCTGGAAAAGTTATATTAATCATCATTATTCTCCATTTATATAAAATTTATTTATTTATCATTTTCTCAACCATTTCAGCAGCATTATCCAAAGCTTCTTTAGGAGAGAGAATTCCACGTACTACTTTTTCAATTACTTGATCTTCTAGATATTTTCTTGTTTCATACCACTCACTAATTTGAGGTTCGTAAGTAGAATATTCCAGTTGATCATAAACTGATTTTATTTCCGGGTTGGAAGCTAAACGTTCTTTTAATCCCGGTTGTTCAAAAGCACTTCTTCGAACAGGCATATAATATGTTAGCTCGCTCCATTTAGCCGTTTGTTCAGCAGCAGTGAACCATTTTACAAATTCCCAAGCTGCTTTTTCTTTCTCCTCGTTTTCATTTCTAAAAACAACAACATTTGTACCACTGATAATATTTGTAGGTTCGTTTTTAATTGGAATAGCAGAAATTCCCAAATTAAAATCTATACCTGTTCTACTCATATAAGCCATTGAAACACTAGAATCTTCATAAAAAGCAATTTTACTTGCTGTGAAATCTTTTTGACCATCATATCCGGGAGAAAGATACACACTTTTATCTTCATTCAAAAGAGCATTTAGGAAATTTAACGCATCTATTCCGGCTTGGCTGTTAAACAATGCTTTTGTATTATCTTCATTCATAATTTTACCACCACCTTGAAGAAGTAAGTTTTCGAATTTCCAAGCACTGATTTTTATTGATGCTCCATATTGGTCTATTTTCCCATCACCATCAAGATCTTTGGTTAATGCTTTACACATTGTGCGATATTCATCCCAAGTTTTAGGAGGTTTATTCGGATCGTAGCCATTCACAAATAAAATATCTTTATTGTAATATTGCACTCTTACACTTTTGTTAAATGGGAAAGAAACCAGCTTGCCGTTAATCGTATTACTTTTGATAAATACAGGATAAATATCTTCCATGTCATCTTGTCCGAAATCAGGATCATCAGCAATTAGATCTTCAATTGGTTTAATCAAATCACCTTCCATGAAATTTGATGTCCAAGCTTCAAAACTTTGTGCAATATCGGGTTGATTACCGGTTTGCATTGAAGCCATTAATTTCTGAGAAAGTGCTGTGTAATTTCCCATATTGATAGAATTAACATAAATATCATCATGACTTGCATTAAATTCATCTACCAATAATTGCAAGGCATCACCCAAAGGACCACCCATTGCTTGCCAAAAATCTACTACAATCTTACCTTCTTTCGGATCATCTTTAGATGCTCCACAACCTAATATTAATACTGCTAAAATTGAAATTATAAATAATTTTTTCTTCATATATGTCTCCATGTTTTCTGTTTTGGCAAATTAAAATCAGCTATCTTTGAGTCAAACATTTTTTAATCTTATGAAATATATCATAATCTAACCTCTTATAATTTTGCTTTCTAATTGACAATAATATGTCGATTCAAGTTTTGTAAATAATGATTATAAAAGGAGACACGATGAGAAGAAGAGAATTTCGCGAAGTTTATAGTTACATAAATAATCCGCAAAAATGTGTAATTGCGGTTACTCAAGATGTTAGTGGAAAGTATAATCTAATCACTTTGGAATGGTTTATGAAAACTTCCATCAATCCTCCTATGTATGCAATTTCAATTGGTCATACAAGATATTCTTATGAATGTTTGCAAAAAAAGAGATTTTTCAATTTGGTATTTTTATCTAAAGAGCAAATTGAAACAGCTATATTAGCCGGAACATTATCAGGTAGAGATTTAGATAAATTGGAAAAATCCAAAGAACCTTTTTTCTTGGGCAGATTGGAAAAATTACCTATCTTACAAAGAGCTGTTGCAAATCTCGAATGCAAAGTTGTAACACAAGTAAGAAGCGGAGATCACACAATCTTCGTTGGAGAAGTGAAACATTC
>JAMOPB010000210.1 GCA_027064945.1 Candidatus Cloacimonadota bacterium | reverse complement strand
GTGAAAGCAACAAATAAGATAAGAAAAAGACTACTTGAGACATTTAATTTTTCTAAAATAAAATCTTTAAAAAACAATGAGACAAGCAAAAGAACCAATATATCAAATATATATAAGAAAATGGAAATTGAGAAGATCTGATGTTTTGTAGAATTATTTTTAGCTAAAACGTATGGCAAACTTTTGTGAAATCCCAAATCAAGAATCATCCAAATTGTGCCGGATAATGTGATAAAATACGACATCTTACCTTTTAACTCAGGTCCAAGATACCTTGTTATAATTATGCTGCTGATAAATCCGATCAGCATTGTAAGAACTCTGGCAACCAAGCTAATTGAAATATTTTTTTTAAGATTTATATTTTTAGTCATATAATTATCCGGGAAATTGTTCTACGCTAATATTTCTTCAGCTTCATAATTTTGCTGATGTAAATTTATAAACTGTGCAAAATATGCAAAAAATACCCAGTAGAAATTGTATCTGATAATGGAACTTGGTAAAACACTTGCCGGAATGAAAAGTAGAAGTGAAACAAAAGCTGCTTTCGCTTGGAAATTATCGCGTTCTTTTTTCATTACTTTGAATAAATCAAACATCAAATAGATATAGAGATAGATAAAAAATATTCCAAAGAACAATCCATAAGCTGTAGATAATTCTAAAAGAAAATTGTGCGGATTGAGGATATTTTGCGTTTTCTTAAATCTTTTCTGAGCAATTATGCTTGGGATATTCCCACTTCCTACACCTAAAAATTTAGATTCATACATCATATCTATGTTTTCTCTTATCAAAGATTTTCTTATTGAAATAGATCCTTCAATGTACCTTTCTTGTTCTTCTCCTAAACTGGAAACTTGCTCAACTAAAAATAATTTAAAAAATTCATATTGCAAAGGACTGATAATTTTTATGGAAAAAAGTAAAAGAATAATCATCGTAAGAGAATAGATTTTTACTTTCCATGAAGTGAAGTAAGACATATAAATAAAGATCACTAATCCATAAAATATAATTCCTATTCTTGCTCCGGCTAATGTGATGGATACGCCCATCAAGATTATTAGAAGAGATAAAAACATTTTAAGAATAATATTTTTTGTGCTATTTATTTGAAATAATACAAAAGGCAATAGCATTAATAAAGCTGCAGCCATATCATTCCGATTAAAAAATGGACCAAAAGGAACAAATGAAGAAATACCTTCTATACCATGTTTTGTTGTTGGCAAATGGTTAAATGTGGTAACTTCCCAAACAGCAATTCCAATATAAAGTGTAAAAAGGATGATGAAAAAGTAATTAAATTTATCTAAGATCTTTTTATTGGAAATACTTTGGGCTACTAAAAAAAAAGTGATTAAAGATGCAGCTATCCTGAAACTCTCCAATAAACCAAGCTTAATGTTATAAGTCCATGTTGCACTAAATATAGCATAAACAAGCCACAATGTTAAAAAGATATAAATTTTTATATCTTTGCGATAAACAAAAAATCTCTTATGCGTTATTATTGAATAGGCTACAAAAAGCACAAATGTCATCAATACAAAAATATAACTGAAATATTTGATACTTTCGTTCAAGACAGGAAAAAAGCTAAACATTCCGGCTATAATTAAAAGAATATTTATAGCAATATTATTCCTTTGCATTATTTGATTCTCAGGATCTCTCTTCCAATATTTCTTATTTTTTCAAGTTCAGATTCAGTCAGATTATCATAATAAAGAGCTAAAACCGATGAGAATAGAAACGCTGCGAGGAACATTAATATACAAATTTTAGAGCGTTTTGGCTTTGCTCGCATTCCCTCCGGAGTTGCGTAATCAATAACTTCTATAGAATCAAGATCTTTTATCTCATCAATTCTTGCAGCTTCCAATTGAGGATATATATATTCATAAGCTTTAGTATAAACTTCTAATTGAGTTTTTAGAAGCACATATTTTTGCATAAGTTCAGGTAATTGTTTAAATGAGATTCCATATTTTGAATCATCGCTATTTTTAAATTCATCGATTTGCTTATCAAGAAAGTTAATTTTTTCACGTAACATTTTAGCTTGAATATTGTCATCTTTATACAATTTGCCTTGAATAAGCAAATCAGATTCTAATAAAACTTTGTTTTGTAAAATAGTAGAATATGCACCAATAAGCTCTTCTGTTTGGCTCTCAAGTAGTGTGATATCATTTTCTTCTTGGAATTTTCTAATTTTATTAGAAAGATCTAAGATAGAATCCTTAATAGCTAATGCACGTTGTTCAATAAAAATACGTTTTTCCTTACTCTTGGTGAGTTTATTCTTTTTAGTATATTCATCTAAATAATCTCTACAATAATTAGCTATTTCAGCTGATAAATTCCTATCTCGTGATAATATTTTTATAGAAATCAATTGGCTTTCATTATTGATATTAACAAAATACATT
>JAMOPB010000209.1 GCA_027064945.1 Candidatus Cloacimonadota bacterium | reverse complement strand
GTCCGTCATAGTCGGAACCATCAGCACTTTGGAATGTGAAAATTGGATTTTCAGTTTCCGGGAAAGTTGCAATGTAGGCCAAACATCCATCAAAAACTTCATTCACTTTGTCTGGATCTACATCTAATGAATTATACACATTAGAGCTGGCCTGATTAAAAATAAATTCCGGTACTAAATCTACCTGTTCTGAATCTAGAAAAGCTCGTAGGAAATAATCTTCGATAGTTGAGGCTGTTTTTAAACCGGAGATAATTAAATTACCACCGGCAGCTACATAGCAACCAAGTTTATTGATTTCATCATTAATGTTTTTAAAACTTGCATCATCATCATGCCAGATAATTGTGGAATAATTAGAGATAAATTCAAGGGTTAAATCTCCATCTTGGTTGTAGTCAAAAGAGGTAAAATCACATGGGATTATATTAGAATAGAAATCATCTACCATTGCATCATCAGGATTACCAGGCTGTCCATTGCCATCTCTTGTTTCATCAATAACCAAAACGCCTGAATTAAGAGGAAAGTCTATAGGAGTAGCTTCGAAAATGTCAGAGAACGGACTTTCGAAAATCTCATTTTTAACAGCTTTTAATTTATAAAAATATGTTTGATTATTTTCGACGGAAAGATCTTCATAATGAGTTTCAGTTATTAACTGATTGTTTAGTTTTTCGAAAGGTCCTGTTTCGGAATAGCTTCTGTAAATATTGTAGCCTTGAATATCTAACTCTTCCCAACTATTTTCCCAAAAGATTAAAACACTGCCATCGGAAGCAAATGCATTATCTATGTTCACTGTATGGTTATAATATCCACGATTCAATATCCAGCTATCCGGATCAATCTCTACAGACTCATAATTTATTGAGCTAATTTGAGCTACTGTTTCTGTGATTTCAGGATTTGCATTAATCTGAAGTGAATCGTAACCGGCTGTATAATTGATGTGAATTGGAAGAACTATTTCAAATTCAGTGTCTGCGTTTACGCAGGTGGATTTTGCATAAGTCAGTATTTGAGGAATATTAGGATCGTTGGATATGAAATATGCATAATCGATTTTTGGTAAGCCCGGCTCATAAATCCACTGTTGGAAGAATTGTTGCAAATCCATTCCGCTTACATTTTCTGCTATTTGGATAAAATCTTCTGTTATAACATTACTATTTTTATAGGTTTGAAAGTAAGTTTGTAAAATTTCAAAAAAAGTATCGGTTCCTACTAGCAATCTAAGCATATGTAAAACCGAAGCCGGTTTTTCGTAAGTAGAAGGATTAAAAATGCTGCTGTAAGGTGGGTCGTAAGTAGTGTATGCAGTATTGCCAGCCCAGTTTTTATAATAACCTTGAATATTGCTTTGAACATAATCTATAAAAGCGTCATAACCTTGCCAATGCTCTGTGTATAGTGCTTCTGAATAAGTAGCAAAACCTTCGGATAACCAGATATCTTTCCAGGTAAGGCAAGTTAGGCAATCTCCAAACCATTGATGAGAAAGCTCATGGGCTATAGTGTGTTCATAACCATGATTCCCATCAATCATATAGCTGGAAAGAGTTGTCATTGTCTGATGTTCCATCGCTCCATAAGTGGAAAAACTTGCAATTGCATTTCCATATTTTTCAAAAGGATATTCACCATAAAGTTGACTGAAAGTTTCCATCATAAATGGTAAATTTGATAAATCTTCGATCGCATTTGTTTCATGTGAGGGATATACGAAGTTGTGAATTGGAATGTCGTTATACATATCGTTTAACTCTGCAAAATCCCTAATAACCAAACTAACAAGATAGGTTGCCATTGGATTAGAACCATCCCAATGATGTGTTCGTGTACCATCTGAATTTACGTCAATTCCGGTGCGGATACCATTTGCAGCAACTTCCCAATCACTACGAACAGTAATATGCAAATCTACTTCCGCTTTATCCCAAGGGTGATCATAACATGGCCACCAATAGCGTGAAGCATTTGGATCTGAGATTGTATAAATTTCATTTTCTACAAAAAACATTCCAAGAGGATATGGATTGGAACATATTTGGGGATTTCCGGAATAATCTACAGTTGTTGTGAATGTTTCTCCTTGCTCAATGCTTCCTGTGTTTATGATGATTAATCCATTCGAATATGTGTAATCGGCGATTGTATCATTTATCAATACATTATCTACATTTAAATCCTCTAATTCAAAAATCATCTCAGTCATGTTTGATTCTGCTAATATTGTTGTTATTACAGATCCGGAAATGTATTCATTTTCATCATCTATTGTAATTGAAATATCATAATTTAATATGTCAAAACCTGTAATTGAATCTGCGCGAGTATATTGATATTCTTTATAGCTATAATTGGTAAAACTTTTGTTTTGATCGCAATTAGGATGTAACGCCCAGCTTGAGGTTACAAATAAGAGAACAATCAAAATGAATATCTTTTTCATAATCTTTACCTCCGGAAATTATAAAATTTCCTTAATATTTATCTTTAGACAAGAAATGATGATTAAGGTGTAATAAGGCAATAGTTTTTTTTATTATTTCTATAAAATGTAACGGAAAATATCATGTAAGCAATATTAAAAGATGATAATTTATTAGCCTGAGTGATTGATTTTCTATATTATAAATTTAGAAGAACTAAAAAAAAGCTTTGACAAAAATTTTCAGCACAAGTTTTTTAGCAAACGCAATTGATGATTGCTAAAAGAAAATTAATCAAAGAAAAATAGGAGGTTGATTATGGCTAAACAAATTAAGTTCAGTCACGACTCAAGAAATGCATTAAAAGCTGGTGTGGACAAACTTGCAAATGCAGTAAAAGTAACTTTGGGACCACGTGGAAGAAATGTGGTTTTGGATCAATCATTTGGTTCACCGCTTATCACAAATGATGGTGTAACCATTGCTAAAGAGATTGAGCTGGAAGATAAATTTGAGAACATGGGTGCACAATTATGCAAAGAAGTAGCAGAAAAAACTCATGACAATGCCGGTGATGGAACAACTACAGCTACAATCTTAGCTCAAGCGATAATCCATGAAGGTTTGAAGCATGTTACAGCCGGAATTAATCCTATGTATTTAAAGCGTGGTTTGGAAAAAGCCGGTAAAGTGGCAATTGATAGAATTCATGAAGTAAGTAAAGAGATCAAAAATTCTAATGAAATTGAACAGATTGCTACAATTTCAGCAAACAATGATCCTGAAATCGGAAAATACATTGCTGAGGCAATGGAATCTGTAGGCCGCGAAGGTATTATCAATGTAGAAGAAGCAAAATCAATCGAGACAAGTTTGGAAAAAGTGGAAGGTATGCAGTTTGATCGTGGATATCTTTCTCCATATTTTGTAACAGATGCTGATAAGATGATAACAGAATTTGATGAGCCAAACATTTTATTGTATGATAAGAAAATCAGTGTAATGAAAGACTTGCTTCCAATCTTACAAGAAGCTGCTCAAACAGGCAGACCTCTTCTTATAATTGCAGAAGATATTGAAGGTGAAGCATTGGCTACTTTGGTAGTAAATAAATTACGCGGCACACTAAATATTGCAGCTGTGAAAGCACCTGGATTTGGTGATAGACGTAAAGCGATGATGGAAGATATTGCAATTCTTACAGGTGGAACAGTTATTTCTGAAGAGATGGGACGTACTTTAGAATCTGCAACTCTTGAAGATTTGGGATCAGCAAAGAAAATAATTATTGAAAAAGAAAAAACAATCATTCGTGAAGGTGCAGGTTCAGAAGAAGATTTGAATGCAAGAGTAAGCCAAATTAAAAATCAGATTCAAGAAACAACTTCAGATTATGATCGTGAAAAATTACAAGAACGATTAGCAAAGCTTTCTTCCGGTGTAGCAGTAATCAAAATTGGTGCTGCAACTGAAACGGAAATGAAAGAAAAGAAACACAGAGTAGATGATGCATTGCATGCAACTCGTGCTGCTGTGGAAGAAGGTATTGTTTCCGGTGGTGGAACTACAATGATAATTGCAGCAAAAGCAATTGCAGAAATGGAAACAACTACTCATGAAGAAAAAGTAGCTGCTGAAATCATGGTAAAAGCTTTAGAAAAACCTGCTTTCCAAATTGCATATAATGCAGGAGAAGAAGGTGCTATTATCGTTGAAAAAATCAAAGAATCAAAAGATTACCATTACGGATACAATGCTGCAACAAATAAATTCGAAGATTTATTTGATGCTGGTGTAATTGATCCTGCTAAAGTTGTTCGCAGTGCAGTGCAAAATGCTGTTAGTATTGCGGGATTATTCTTAACAACAGAATGCATAGTAACAGATATCAAAGAAGAAACTCCGGCAATGCCTCCAATGCCAGGTGGCGGAATGGGCGGAATGCCGGGAATGATGTAATAATCTAAATAGATAGCTAATTAAATAGAGGTGATCTTAGGATTGCCTCTATTTTTTTTGTTAGGAAAAATTATTTGAATTTGATTGAAGGGGAAAGTTTGTTTTATTAAGGAATCTTGCTAGAATTTTATTATAAGATTTTTACGTAACGTTTAATTAACCTTATAGTTATGCTAAATTCTTATTGGAAATTAATGATAAATGGGTAGGGATTATATTTTTTGGGGGTGATGAGGAAGCTTGTATTTATGAGCAAAAAAATCTTGACACTAAATCAACCAAAATTTGTATAGCAAGCATCAAGTGCCGAAGTGGTGAAATTGGTAGACGCAGTGGACTCAAAATCCTCCGAGTTTTGGCTCGTGCCGGTTCGAGTCCGGCCTTCGGCACCATCTTTTTTTTAACAAATGGAGGACGAATAATATTGTTTGTTATCGCAATTTACTTGGCGAATTCTGTATAATCATATTTACACATTAGATCCAACAATCAAACCATGGTAAAGTCTAATTCAATCAAACCTGAAAATCGAGATATGATTTTTATGATAATATCTTGATGCTATTGTTTTTTTTAGACTTGTCTAAAATTTAGAATTATGAATTTTTGTCTTCAGGAGGATGAAATGAAAATTAAAATAACATTAATAGCATTATTTGCAGTTATGATTATTCCGGTTTGCCTAAGCGCGGTTTCAAATGCTGCTCCGATTTTTTTAACAATTGAACCCGGTTCCAGATCTGGTGGTATGGGACATGCTTATGTTGCTCAAGTAGATGATGCATATGCAGGATGGTGGAATCCCGGTGCTATGGCTTTCAATCGTAAAACACAAATCGCAGGTATTCATTCAAATTGGTTTGGAGATGTATTTGATGATATGTATTATGAATATTTAGGTTGGAATCAATATATTCAAGATGTTGGAAATGTTGGAATAAACCTTACATATATGACTTATGGTGAGCAGCAATACACTACAGAAACAAACGAAGAGGAAGGAACATTTACAAGTTTTGATTTTGCTTTAGGTGCTTCATATGCTTCTCAAATTGCTGAAGATAAAGGTGTGGGAGTTACTTTTAAATTTATTTATAGTAGTTTAGGACCGGGTCAAGGTAACACAGATACATCAAAAGGAACAGGTCTTAGCTATGCTTTTGATTTTGGTTACCAAGGAAAAGGTGTAGATTTTGGTCAGGCTTTGGTTAGTCCATATAATGGATTTGTTTATTTATATAACGGAGTTACCGGAATGTTAGGCGGAAATACACTCGGTCGTAGTGAATTTAGTGCTCCTGTTAATAGATTAGATTTTGGTGTGAACTTGCAAAATGTTGGACCAAATATTGTATATATGGATGAAGATCAGTCAGATCCACTTCCAATGACTTTTAGAATGGGTTATTCTTATAGAATTTTCGATTCACAATATAGTAAGCTTACTTTTAATACTGATATGAGTAAAATTTTAGCAAATGATGATCCTGTAATCAAAAGATTATTTACTGCTTGGACAGACGATTTTAATACTAGAACCGATGAAAATGGGGAAGAGATTGATGATTTTTCATCCTTCAATAATTTCATTAATTCAGTAGAAGTTAAAGAAATTATTTTTGGATTCGGTGCTGAATATGTTTATTTGGATTTACTTTCTGTTCGTGCCGGATACGTAATGGACAGAGCCGGAGAGATTGAAGGTTTATCTGCAGGTATTGGAATTCATAAAACATTCTCTAATAAATATAAATTTGGTGTGGATTTTGCCATGCAACCTGCCGGTGGTCTTACCGATTATAATAAAACTTACTCATTAAAACTCGAATTCTAATTTGAATTAAGGTTTTTTTTTATGAGAAAAATAATAACTTTGGCAGTTGTGATTCTCTCTTTATCACAACTGTCTTTTGCTAATACTGAGAAATTCATTATTAATAAGGATATTGCTCCTATTTTCCAAACTCGCAAGGTTCATCCAATCGAGAAAATAATGAAAGCTAGAAAACCTGAGAAAAGCAGACGAGGTAATTATGAAAAATTGCTCGTGCTATTAGTAGATTTTCAGGAAGATGATAATCCGGAAACTACAGGAAATGGAAAATTTAATTTAAATGCTACAAATACATATCCAATCCCATTAGATAGTCCTCCCAGAGATTATGTATATTTCTCAAATCAATTGCTGGCACTTCAACAATATTATAAAGCTGTAAGTTATGGCTCTTATAATCTTCAATATGATGTTTTCCCTGCTTACGGAAGTGATATTGGGGCATACACCTTACCACATGAAATGGCTTATTACAATCCGGGAACTCAAGACCAAGATTTGATGGTTGAACGTTTCGAAGAGTATTTTCATGATGTTTTTACAGTTGCTGATTTGGATGAAGATATCAATTTTGGTGATTATGGTCATTATATGATCATTCATGCAGGAAGCGATTGGCAACACGATAGAAACGGAGATTCACCACATGATATTCCTTCTTTCTTCATCCAAGTAGGTGATGGGAAAGAGGTGATTGTAGATGATGGTGCTACTACTATTACTTATGCTTGTAATATTCCGGAAACAATTACCCAAGATGTAAGAGAAGAAGGTGGAACACCAATAAATTATGGAGTTATCAATTCTGTAATGGTTCATGAATTTGGTCATTCATTAGGTTTTGTAGATCTTTATAATGTTTCGGATTATTCACCCGGCGTAGGATATTTTGATATTATGGATGCCGGCGGAAGTGTGATTATCCAGATGGGATTTAATATTAACGGTGAAACAAAACCTTTCTATGTGGAAGGAATAAATCCCATTTTCCCGGGTGCTTTTTCACGTGTTATTGCTTTTGAAGATTTTTATCGTGCTTCCGGTATGATGAAAGAAATTTCCGAACTCCCTTTTGATCAGGAAATTAGATTATTGCCAATTGGGAAAGAATACGATCTTGATGAACTGGCAGAAAATGAAATTTTTATTTTGAAAATTCCAATTAACGAAACTGAATATGTTTTGATTGAAAATCGCCAAATAGATCCTGATGGAGATGGTGGAACTGTTCCTATTGGAGGTTTAGCCAGCTCAATGGGGGATAGAGTTGTTTTGGGACCAAGTTCTACAAGTCTTACAGATAACAATTTTAATTACGAGTATGATTATTTGCTTCCGGGTTGGTCAAAAATTACCAATAATTCTCAACGCTTCTATGGTGGCGGTTTAATTGCATGGTATGTTGATGAAAAGCGTCTTTATGAAAATAACAATTTTGCTAATAACAGTGTAAATACAAATCGTTTTAAAAGAGCTGTGAAGATAATTGAAGCTGACGGAATCGAAGATATATCAAATCCATACTCACATTTTTGGCAAGGTTCGGCATATGAATATTTTTTTAAATATCAGCCAATTATTGATGAGAGAAATTTTTTCCAAGGTTGGGATGATAAATATCAAGTTAATCCTGACGGGACTATTGATTTTGTAGGAAAAATTGCTGCTGATGAGTTATCTGCTAAAACAGATCCACCGCTTATCTCAAATTCAGGTGTTCCAAGTTTATATAAAATCTATGATATTAGCAGCTATGATGTGAATTATCATGCACCAAATTCAGATTTTGAAGGCAGAGTGATGACTTTTAAAATCGGAACTAATCTCTTTGATAATACAAAAGTTATAGAACTTTCTAACGAAATTAAATATTTGGGGAATGTTACCGAAAACTACGGATTGAACACAATTCCGGTTCTTACAGATCAAATAAAATTATTTTCCAAAACAATTGATGATTGGGCTGAAAATTTCGGGAGTTCACCTAATTTACCGACAAATCCTGATTTCCCAATTATTTCTTACCCAGAAGAAGATTATACAAAATATGTGATGGTAGCAGGGAATGAATTATATACTTACGATGGGATAAACTTAGAAACAGAAGAATTTGCAAGTTCGATAACTACAACTCCGCTTTATATTCCAAGTGTAGATAAATTGGTGATTGCTACGGAAAATAGCTTGTTTTTAGGCGGACAAGAGATCAATATCTCAGCTAAAAAATTAGCTTTTGATGGGAACAATATTGTTGCTGTTACTCAAAATCAAATCGTTATAATCTCACTTAACGGTGATATAGAACAGAGCTTTGATTGGGAAAGTTATTCCGATATTTCCGAACCAATAGCTTATGATGATGTTGATGATAGCAAGGATGCTCTCTTTATTCAAAATAGTTTGGGCGAAATTTGGAAATTACAAAATGAGAAACTTGAAAAAATCTTTGCAGTAGATGCTTATAGCACTGAACAACCTACTAACATGGCTATTGCAGAAATTTTATCCGATAGCCAACCATATCTTATTTTTGCTGCCGGTGATAGAGTTTTCGCTATTACAATGAATGGGACATTAGCTCCGGATTTTCCGGGATATTTGGAAGATAAAAGTTTTGCTCCGGGCGGATTTCCCAAAGTTGTGAAAATGGATGATAAGATTATCTGTTATATGCCAACTTCAGACGGATATTTTGCTGTGAATAATGAAGGTGATTTCTTACCTGAATATAGCTTAGGTTGGGCGGCTGATGATGTTTATGACCAACTATTTTGGTTAGAATCGGATGAAACATTAAATTTTGCTTATAGTGATAAAAATAGTCTTCTTATTGCTTCTAAATCAGAAATTGATGAAAATCCAATTTATTGGAATGGATTTAGAAATAACGGATTAGGAAAATATGACGGCGAGATCAAAGAATTTGCTTCAGGTCGGAAAATGGAATGCTATGTTTTTCCAAATCCAGTGAAAAGCGGTTTGGCCAGAATTAGAGTGAAAAATGCAAAAGCTAATATTGAAATGAAAATTTATGATGTGGCCGGGAATAAACTTTTTGATGAAGAATTTTCCAATGAAAATAATCTGTATCAAGATTTGATTTGGGAATGTAAAGATATTTCTTCAGGAGTATATTTTGCTACAATTAAGTCTGATGAACAAATAGAAAAAATATCAATTGCGATAGTAAAATAATTTATCGGGAGAACTAAAAATGAAGGCAAAGATTTTATTCACAAGTTTAATAATGATCTTAATCTCAAACGTGATGGCTCAAGAATTGGTGAACGATATCGTTCAAATAAACTACAATAAGAAAAATGCTCAAAAAGCTATGATTTTATCAGGTATTTTCCCTGGTGCAGGACAATTTTACGGAGATAAGTCTAGCTGGACTACTTACCTTTTTCCGGTTTTGGAGATAGGTTTTTGGGCCGGAATGATTTATTATAAGAACGCCGGTAATTCCAAGGAAGAAGATTTCAAAGATTACGCTGATGAACATTACAACAGAGCTTATTATGAAGAAGTCCGTGATGACTTGGTTGGCGTTTATAATGATGATTACGATTATGGAGCTGCTAACAATCCTGTTTTTTATGGCTATTATGATGATGAGCACGGAGAAGGTTTATTTCGTTTGGATGAAAAAAACAGCCAGCATTATTATGAAGATATTGGAAAATATAATAAGTATATTTTCGGTTGGGAAGATTGGTATGCTATCTATGCTTCTGATGAAGAAGGAAATTATATGGAGCCTCAATGGTCTTGGGTTGATCCTTCAGCAGAACATAAACTTTGGAATGGTATGATAGCACCAAATAATCCTAATGATCCCGATTATATTGCTAACCAGAGTAATTATGATAATAATAAAGGCTTTTATACTTCTTATAGAGCTATATATATTGACATGAGAAATGAATCTAAAGATCTACATAAAGTAAGTAGAAACTTTAATTTTGCTCTTGCTGCAAATCATATTATAGCTGCTTTAGATGCTATAAGAGTTACTAAAAAAAGAAATCTGCAATATATTTCTTCAAATCATATCAATATTCAACTTCTTCCTACGTTGGTAAATAATGAAGTTACTCCTAGATTAATAATTTCCAAAAGATTTTAAGTTTTATGAAAAAAATAATAATAACAATATTGCTTTTAGTAGTAGTATTTTCACTCTTTGCTGAGCAAGTATCAGTTCGCAAAGCAATGTTACTTTCAGCAATAGTTCCGGGCTGGGGGCAAGCTTATGCTCACAGCTATACAAAAGGTGCATTCTATTTAGCTGCTGAGTTAGGAACATATCTTAGTTGGATGCGTTTGATGCAAGAAACTAATTGGGCAATTGATGAATATAAAGATTATGCTGAAAGCATTGCAAATGTACCGCAAGATAGTGACAAAGAATATTATCAGCTTATCCAAGATAATTTTAGTAGTGAGGCATATAATGCTTCAGTAGAACGTTATGCCAGAAATGTGTATCTGATTATAAATAATGACCCTAATGGTTATGAAGAATATTTGGATAAATATAAAATTCCGGAGGAATTTAGCTGGAGTTGGGAAAATAATAAAAATTGGAATCGCTATAAAGATCTTCGTTATACAAAACAAAACTATGAAGTTTATGAAAACTTTGCTGTAGCAGCATTAGTGATAAATCGATTGGTAAGCGCAGTAGATGCGGCAGTTACTGCAAAAAGAGTTAATAGAAATGAAGAAAAACATAGCTTAGGCAATTTAAATATTACACCGGATTTTGTTAAAAACGGTATGAAGGTAAATTATGAAATTAAATTCTAAGATCGTAATGATAGTTCTTCTGATAATAATTTCTACTCAGGTAGTTTTTGCAGATGAAATTTCTTCAAAACGCAAAGGAAATCCTCTTTTAAAATCAGCAATAATTCCCGGTTGGGGTGAGCTAAGTATGGGAGCAAAAAGCGGTTATTTTTTCTTAGCATTGGAAGCTTCCATATGGGGAAGCCTTTTTTATGTTAGAGATCAAGAAGATTTAAGCGAACGCAAAGCCTTTTCCTTTGCTGTGGAAAACGCAAATATAGATCCTCAACTTGATTATAGTGAAGAGCAATTAGGTTATATGAAAAAATATAATAATTCAGGATATGAACCCGGAGGATATAATTTCTTGGTAATGCAACAAGCATTGAATTTGTATCCTGATGACCCTGAAATGCAAGAAGCGTATGTAAATGACCATGCCATTCCTGATGAATATGCTTGGGATTGGGATAGTGCTGAAGATAGAAGATATTATGCCGGACGGAGAACAGACATTTTAGATTATGCAGACGCAGGGAAAGTGATTACAGGCGTAATTTTAGTGAACCATATTCTTAGTGTAGTTAATACTGCTCGAGTAAAAAAGCAAGAACCGAAATTTACAAGTAATTTGAAAATTGACAAAGATCTCAATCCCGGATTTGAATTTTCTTATAAATTTTAAAAAAAATGAATGAAATTTAAGCCAATTTTTTACAAAGTAATTAATTGGCTTTTTTAGTATAACAAAAACTCACGTTTAGAACTTGGTTGGTTCTAATTTTATTCTATTATTGCTGTTGACATATCTGATTGCAAAAAATATTCGTCATAAAAAATATTATGGCTGAAGCGTATTATTTCAGTTATGTTGCTTAGGAGAAATTATGGCAGTTTATTTAGATGGAAATAGTTTAACTTTAAATGATTTAGCTAGCGTAGTTTATAATTTTGAAAAGGTTGAACTAACAAAAGATTCAAAAGTAAAAGTTCAAAAATGTCGTGATTATGTTGAAAAAATTATTGCTGAGAATAAAGTTGTTTATGGGCTTACAACGGGCTTTGGGAAATTTGCAAATATCACAATTAATACTGAAGAAATTGCGGAATTACAAGAAAATTTAATTATGAGCCATGCTGTTGGTGTGGGAAATATATTGTCAGAAGCGGAAACAAGAGCAATTACTTTGCTACGTATAAATGTTTTAGCCAAAGGTCACTCAGGAATTCGCCTTAGCACATTACAAACATTGATCGATATGTTGAACGCAGGCGTTCATCCTTGCATTCCGGAGAAAGGTTCTGTTGGTGCTAGTGGTGATTTAGCACCGCTTTCTCACCTTGCCTTAGTATTATTAGGAAAAGGTGAAGCAATTTATAAAGGTGAAAAAATGAGTGGTGCCGAAGCAATGGAAAAAGCAGGATTAACACCTGTGAAATTGCAGGCTAAAGAAGGTTTGGCGCTTAATAATGGCACTCAAGTTATGGCTGGTGTAGGTGCATTAAATTTATTACGAGCGGAAAATCTTTGTAAAATGGCAGATATCACTGCAGCTATGTCAATTGATGCTGTGAAGGCAACTGATGCTGCTTTTGACAGTTTGATTCACCAGCTTAGACCTCATCCGGGTCAGATTGATTCTGCAAAAAATATGCGCAATTTATTAAATGGAAGCAAATTAAGAAAATCTCATAAGAATTGCGAAAATGTTCAAGATCCATACAGCCTTCGTTGTACTCCGCAAGTAAATGGTGCTGTTAGAGATGCATTACGTTATGCTAGAAATAT
>JAMOPB010000208.1 GCA_027064945.1 Candidatus Cloacimonadota bacterium | reverse complement strand
CTTAGAAGATATTAGAGTACAAAATAAACTCTGTCGGATTAATAATTGAAAATATCTATCTAAGTATTTAATTTAAAAAAAAATAAACCAATTTTCCACAACCTAAACTGATAATCGTAACATAATTACACAAGTAACCCTTTTCCTTTCTTCATTTTATAAACTTTTTGACAGGTATTTTATCTTGACAATGTTTTGCTACAAAATGAATTTGCAAAAGATTTTAAATTTTGTAAGTAAGAGTTGTGCTATAATCGGCTCTGGTATTATATTACCAAATGCTAAACCCAGGAGAAATCTAGGGAAAACGAGCATAATTTGTACATACTATAAATTATAATAAAAGTCTTAAGGATGCATTATGAAAAAAGGATCTCTGAAAAGAGTATTTTTGTTGTTTTTCGTGATTGAAGCGATTTTGTTAATTCTTTCAGGAGGCTTAACTAAAAAGCTTCAGATAGGTTTTGAAAACGGCAAATTTGTAGCAAGGCATGTGGAAGCACCAGCAGATCTTCAGGAAAAAATCACTGAAGAATTCCAACCGGATGAATATCTGAAAGAAAGCGGAGAACCTGGTGAACTGATGGGAAGCGAAGCAATTTACAATTTCTTTGCGAAAGTTTTTGGCAAAAACAATGCAATCAAATCATTTATGTTAATCAGAATTCTTTTGATTGTTGATATTTTAATGATTTTCATTGCATTTTCAACCAAAAAGTTATTATTCGACAGACCATCCAAACCACAAGTACTGTTCGAGATGATGTACTCATTCTTTGAAGAATTTGTTAATGATACATTAGGTGTAGCATATTCTTATTACACACCATATATTCTTACCATATTCTTATTTATTTGGTTCAGTAATATGATAGGATTAATTCCTATTCCCGGTTTTATGGAACCAACAAGGAATTTAAATGTTCCTCTTGGAATCGGAATAATTGCCATTTTGGTAGTTCACGGAACAGCAATCAAAGTAAAGGGAATATGGGGACATTTCAGAAATTATCTGAATCCGATAGAGAATCCTCTTTTCTTACTTGATATTGTTGGAGAAGTATCAAAAGTTGTTTCAATCTCCTTCCGTCTTTTTGGTAATATTTTAGGTGGAGCTATCATCATTCTGGTTGTTTCTTCATTAGTGAAATATTTATTATTCCCAGTTGGATTAAACTTATTCTTTGGAATATTTGTAGGAACAATTCAAGCTTTTGTATTCACAATGTTGGCACTCACCTATATTGGTGTGGAAATAGCGGAGTAATAAAATGGAAAATTCAGTAGAAATTATACAAGTAGCAGCTTTTTTAGGCGCCGGTATCGCTGTAAGTGTATCATCAATCGCAGCAGGAATAGGTGAAGGCTATGTAGCCGGTGAAGCAGTAAAAGCTATCACCAAGCAGCCGGAATCACGCGATTCTGTAGTGAGATCAATGTTCATCGGTCAAGCAGTAGATGAGACAGGTGGGATATTTTCTTTAGTAATAGCCCTATTATTACTATTTGGTGGATTCGCTGTACCTGGTGGTGGCTGGCAAAAAGCAGCAGCCTTATTAGCATCAGGAATTGCAGTGGGATTAGGTGCTGTAGGTCCTGTATTTGGTGCCGGTTATGCAGGTGGTCAAGCTTGCAAATCTATCGGTAGAATGCCAAAGCATAGTAATGATATTTTGGGAAATATGTTGATTGGTCAGGCTTTAGCACAGACTTCATCAATTTTCGCATTAGTGGTATCTTTATTATTATTATACACAGTTCCAAACCAAGCGGCCGATGCTACAGTAGGTATGATGATTTTAAAATCAGTTTCATTATTAGGAGCAGGATTATCTATTGGACTGGGAACTTTGGGACCGGGAAGTGGAATTGGAATAGTAGCAGGAAAAGCAAGTGAGATGATGGGAAAATTTCCCAAAGAAAGAAAAGAGATTATGAGAACTATGTTTTTAGGAGCAGCTGTTTCAGAAAGTACAGCAATTTATTCATTAGTTGTTTCCTTTTTACTGTTATTCATATCTTAAAATAAACTAAGTTAAGAGATAAAAAAACTGGAGGAATATTATGGAAATGGCAGAAGCAATCGCTAGAGCAGCAGCGCTTTTAGGTGCTGGAATTTGTATGGGAATGGGCGCATTAGGTCCAGGAGTTGGTGAAGGATTTGTAGCAGGAAAAGCTTGTGAAGGTATAGCTAAATCTCCTGAGAATGCCAGTTTGATTACCAGAACTATGCTTGTGGGTCAGGCTGTATCAGAATCAACAGGTATCTATTCACTTGTAATTGCTCTTTTATTAATCTTCTCAACCTAATAAGGAAGCGTCGATATTGTATGAGAGTAAAATGCTCTCAATTTTTAGATTGGAGAAAAAATGATTAGTATAGATTATACTCTTATTCTCGTAATATTGAATTTTGTAGTTTTGCTAATAGTTCTAAACAAGCTTTTATATAAGCCAATTAATGAATTTTTGACAAAAAGAAAGCAAGAAATATCAGAAGATATGGATGCAGCAAAACAAGCTCGAGAAGAAGCAAAAAATTATGAATTGCAAAAACAAGACGAATTAAAAAAATCATCTGAAGAGATCAGAGCTCTTAAGAAACAAGCAGAAAAACAAGCGGAAAAACAAGCTTCTGAAATTGTTAAATCTGCTATGGAAAGAGAAAAAAGGATCTTAAGTGATACGGAAAAATTGCTCGAACAAGAAAAACACAAAGCTGTAAATGAACTAAGCAATGAACTTGCTGAAATGGTTTCAGAATTAGCAGCAAAATTTATGTCGGAATCTCTTAAGGAAGATAAAAAGATAATTAAGAAATTGTTGGCAGAAGAGGCTAAACGTGAAAACTAAATTAATCGCGCAAAGATATGCCAGAGCATTGGTTGCTAATTTACCAAAGGAAGATCATGCTTCATTATTGGCCGATTTGCAGCAATTAAAAAAGATCTTTAGCTCAGATATTTTGCAGAAATTGGATTCTCGTTTATTTACCCGTAAAGATAAATTGGAAATGTCCGATTTAATTGCTAAGGAAACAAATCATCCTAAGCTTTGGTACTCATTATTCCAAATCTTAGTAAAAAAACAACGAGTGGCTGTTTTACCTGCTATTCTTGATCAAATTGATGAAATTATCTTAGTAGAGCAAAATAAACAACGTGTAATTCTGAAATTAGCTCAAGAACAAACAC
Organism: Candidatus Cloacimonadota bacterium; assembly: GCA_027064945.1. GTDB lineage: Bacteria > Cloacimonadota > Cloacimonadia > Cloacimonadales > TCS61 > DAOWES01. Next base: position 9,695 of record JAMOPB010000208.1, on the reverse strand, counting down.
CTGAAATTATTGAATCTATCAAAAAGAAAATTTCAAAATACTTCGATAAAGAAATAATCGTCGAAATAGAAATTGATCCTAGTATTATTGGTGGATTCGAAGTATATGCTGGATCTACTCAGATCAATGCATCAGTAAGAGCTAGCTTGCAGAAATTTCTTGGAAAACTAAAGTAGAAGAGAAAAAACTTGAAAATGAGGAAAGTATGAAAATACAACCAGATGAAATAAGTGCAATACTGAAATCGAAAATTAACGATTTCAAATTTGAAATTGACATCCAAGAAACCGGTCGTGTGGTTGAAGTGGGTGACGGTATTGCCAGAATTTATGGAATGGAAAATGTAATGGCCGGTGAAATGATCGAATTCCCGGGTCATATAATGGGAATGGCATTGAACCTTGAAGAAGATAATGTTGGTTGTATCATCTTTGGTGAAACAAGCAAAATCAAAGAAGGCGACACAGCCAAAAGAACCGGTAAAATCTTGCAGGTTCCCGTAGGGAAAAATTTATTAGGTCGTGTTGTTAACGGTCTTGGTATGCCTATTGACGGTAAAGGAGATATCAAAGCTGAACAATACTTACCGGTAGAACGAAAAGCTTTGGGAATTATTCAAAGACAACCTGTGACTGAACCTTTACAAACAGGGTTGAAATCTATCGACTCAATGATTCCTATCGGTCGTGGTCAACGTGAATTGATTATCGGCGACCGCCAAACCGGAAAGACTGCAATCGCTATCGATACAATTATAAATCAAAAAAATACAGATGTTGTATGTATCTATGTTGCTATCGGACAAAAGCAGTCTTCTATAGCAAAAATAGTAAATACTTTGAAACATAATGGTGCAATGGATTATACAATCGTAGTAACAGCTTCTGCCTCAGATGCTGCATCATTACAATATTTAGCACCTTATGCAGGTGCATCAATGGGAGAATATTTCCGTGATAGCGGGCAACATGCATTAATTATTTATGATGATCTTTCCAAGCATGCTGTTGCTTATCGTGAACTTTCTTTGCTCTTACGCCGTCCACCGGGACGTGAAGCGTATCCCGGTGATGTTTTCTATCTTCATTCACGCTTATTGGAACGTGCAGCTAAATTAAGTGATAAACTTGGTGGTGGTTCTCTTACTGCCTTGCCTATTATCGAAACTCAAGCTGATGATATTTCTGCTTATATTCCTACTAACGTAATTTCTATTACAGATGGTCAGATATATCTTGGCTCAAGATTATTTAATTCAGGAGTAAGACCTGCGATTAATGCGGGACTTTCAGTGTCTCGTGTAGGTGGATCTGCTCAGATTAAGGCAATGAAAGGTGTTGTAGGTCAACTTCGTTTAGATTTGGCTCAATATGCAGAATTGGAAGCTTTTGCGAAATTTGGTTCCGATTTGGATAAAGCAACTCAAGCACAACTTACTCGTGGTGAAAGATTGATTGAAATTCTTAAACAAGATCAATACTCACCGCTTCCGGTTGAAAAGCAAATCTTTATTATCTTTATGGCTAACGAAGGCTATCTTGATAAAATAGCAAAAGAAGATGTGAAACAAGTAGAAGAAGATCTTTTCATCTTATTAGATGCAGAATACAAAGCTTTCTGCGATAAGATGATTAAGGGAAAAATCACAGATGAAATCAAAGCGGAAATGCATAAAATCTGTGAAAAAGTAATTGCAAAATTTTAAATTATCTATTCAAAATAAAGAATAGTGAAAGAGGTATTGTGGCAAATATCAGAGATATAAAAACAAGAATTGATAGTATTAAAAATACTAAGCAAATTACTAATGCTATGAAAATGGTTGCAGCAGCAAAGCTACGTCGTTCTCAAGATGGTATTATACAAGCGCGACCATATGCAAATCATATCAATTCTATGTTACGCCAAATTAGGGCTAGAAATAGAGATATTGAACACGAAGTGATGCAAGATTCCAAAGACAAAACACGTACTGCATTGATTGTGGTAACTTCTGATAAAGGATTATGCGGAGCTTTTAATTCTAATATCATTAAAAAAGCCAAAGAATATATTGCTGATAATCCCGAAACTGATGTAATCTGTTTGGGAAGAAAAGGTTATGACGCAATAAAGAAAATAAGCTCAAATATTATTAACAAATATATTAATCTTTTTAATGAAATGGATTTTTCTATTTCCAAGCAAGTAGGTGAATTTGTAATGAATCTTTTCCTATCTGAAGGGTATGGGAAAATAGATGTAATATACAATGAATTCAAATCCGCAATTCAGCAGGATATTGTGGTTAAGCAGCTACTTCCCATTATTCCGGAAGAACTTGATGCTGATAAATTCAATGGAAGTTTTGAATGTGAACCTGATGAAGAAACTTTAGTGGCTGAATTAGCCAATAAATATATTGATGTAGAATTGTGGCGTATCATGCTTGAATCTTCTGCTGCTGAACAGGGCGCCAGAATGACAGCTATGGATAGCGCTACAGAAAATGCTGCTGAATTGATTGATGAATTGAGTTTGAGCTATAATAGAATCAGGCAAGCCGGAATTACCAAAGAGATTATTGAAATTTCTTCCGGTGCTGCCGCGATTAATTAAGTGAGGTAACTATGTTAGAAGGTAAAATTATACAAGTTATTGGCCCTACAGTCGATGTAGAATTTCCCGAAGGAAATTTGCCTGCTATCTTAAATGCATTGAAAGTTATAAGAGAAGGCCAAAATGATCTTGTCTTAGAAATACAAATGCATTTGGGTGAAAATAAAGTTAGAACTGTTGCGATGGATTCTACCGATGGTTTGGTCAGAGGCCAAAAAGTTGTTGATACAGGAGAACCTATTTCCGTTCCGGTTGGAGAAAATGTTTTAGGTAGAATTATCAATGTAATTGGTGAACCGATAGATGAACAAGGTGAGATAAAGACAACTGAACGTTATCCTATCCACCGTGATGCTCCTCTTTTTGAAAATCTGGCAACTGAAGAGGAAATTTTGGAAACCGGAATCAAAGTAATCGATTTGATCGAACCATATTCAAAAGGTGGTAAAATTGGTCTTTTCGGTGGTGCAGGTGTTGGAAAAACCGTAATTATCCAAGAGCTTATTCGTAATATTGCAATGGAACATGGTGGATATTCTGTTTTTGCCGGTGTAGGCGAAAGAACTCGTGAAGGTAACGACCTTTTCTTGGAAATGACAGATTCCGGCGTTATTGATAAAACAGCACTCGTATTCGGCCAAATGAATGAGCCTCCTGGAGCTCGCCAACGTGTTGCTCTTTCAGGTCTTACAATTGCAGAATATTTCCGTGATGTTTCTCGTAAAGATGTATTACTTTTTGTGGATAATATTTTCCGTTTCACTCAAGCCGGTTCGGAAGTTTCCGCTTTACTTGGAAGAATGCCATCTGCTGTTGGTTACCAGCCTACATTAGCTAGTGAAATGGGTAACTTACAAGAACGTATTACATCTACTAAAGATGGTTCCATTACTTCTGTGCAAGCTGTTTATGTTCCAGCTGATGACCTTACTGACCCTGCTCCGGCAACTACATTTGCTCACTTGGATGCAACTACTGTGCTTTCTCGTAGAATTGTGGAATTGGGAATTTATCCGGCTGTTGATCCTCTTGAATCTTCTTCACGTATTTTGGATCCTAAAGTTATAGGTGAAGACCACTACAATGTTGCTCGTGAAACCCAAAGAGTTATCCAAAAGTATAAAGATTTACAAGATATTATTGCTATCTTAGGTATGGATGAACTATCAGACGAAGACAAATTAATTGTAAATCGTGCTCGTAAATTGGAAAGATTCTTCTCTCAACCATTCTTTGTTGCTGAAGAATTTACCAATACTCCGGGTATTTATGTACCACTTTCAGAAACTATCGAAGGTTTTAAAGCTATTTTAGATGGTGAATGTGATGATTGGCCGGAACAAGCTTTTATATATGTTGGAAACCTTGATTCTGCCAGAGCTAAAATGGAAAAAATCCTAAATAAATAAAGAAGAGCTTTATGGAAAAAATTTTTGTTGAGATAATCCAACCCAGAAGAACTCTTGTTAATGGGGAATATGATCAAATCATTATTCCCGGTGTTGAAGGAGATTTCGGCGTATTAGCTAATCACACTCCTTTTATTACAAAAATTCGTCCCGGTATTTTGGAATTAATCTCAAATAATAAATCAGAAGAATTTGCCATTCACGACGGTTATGTGAGTGTACAAAATAACCAAGTGAAAATTGTTTGTGAAACAATAGAGTCAAAAGAAGATATTGACATTGAAAGAGCGAAAAAAGCAAAAGAGAGAGCTGAGAAGCGAATCAAATCAAATCAAGAAAACATTGATTTTAGAAGAGCAGAATTAGCACTTAAGAGAGCTTTGGTTCGTTTGAATGTTCAAGTTAAATCTTAATTAGATATATATCATTAACAATTAACCTTATCAAAATAAACCTTTGGGAAAGCTCAAAGGTTTATTTTATTATAAAAGAATTTTTAGGAGAACTCGCAAATTGAAAAAATGGATCCCGATATTAATCACATTACTTTTATTTAGTTGTGTAAATCAAGATCTTCCCGATAAGGAAGTTAAAAATGAAAATCAAGAAACTGAGATTACTAAAGAACAATTAATTGAACGAGAGGTTCAGAAAGAGTTGAAAGTAAATATTCATTCACAACCCGAAAAAGTTAATATTAACAACAATTCAAAAATCAAACCTTTCAAGTTCACTAAAGGAATTTATCTAAGTGCTTATTCAGTTTCTTCAAGTAGGTTTTCCACTATCTTAGATTCAGCTCAAGCAGCAGGAATCAACACAGTAGTCTTTGATTTGAAAAATATGAACGGGGACGTTTTTTTTAGAACGCCCAAAAACGGGGATATAAGGGACGATCGACAAAAACCGATTGTTAACATTCCTGAAACCGTAAAAGCTCTTCATTCGCGAAATATGAGAGCCGTTTCTCGGGTGGTTTGCTTTCATGATCAATTTTTGGCCGAACAAGATTCTACATTACGTATCCAAACCATTTCAGGGAAAGCTTGGAAAGAAAACAAACGGAGAAAACCTTCTTGGTTAGATTCATCAAATCCGATTGTGCAATCAGATATTTTGTATTTAATTGAGCAAGCAGCAAGAAATGGTGTAGATGAAGTTCAACTTGATTATGTTAGATTTCCAACCGGAGGTAAATTATCGGAAGCTTATTTTCATTTTATGAAGCAAGATTCCATATTTGCAAAACAAGATTCAAATTATGTAAACAGGACAAAGCCTGATATAATTGAAGATTTTCTTGCGAGGGCACAAGATATTTGTGATGATTATGGAACAACTTTAGCAGCAGATATTTTCGCAATAGTAGCATGGCAACATAATCAAGATGTTGCAAATACCGGACAAGACATTGCGAGATTAACAAAGCATCTTCAGATGCTTCATCCAATGATCTACTCTTCTCATTTTACCGATAATTTCGGATATCGGAAAAATGCGCAAAATGAACCTTATTTTCTTTTGTACAAAGGAACTAAGCTTTCCAAAGATTATAGCAATAAAAATTGTAAAGTTGTGCCATATATCCAAGCGAACGGTTGGAAAGTAAATTACAAACCCGAATATATTTATGCTCAAATAGAAGCTATAAAGGAAGCAGGGGGAGATGGATATTTACTGTGGAATGCAAGTAATAAATATATGAAAACTCTTAGATGGATAAAGAATTTTAAATAATGTTTCACGTGAAACAGACAAAAAATAGACTCACTTTTAATTAAGTGAGTCTATTTTTTTTAAAGTACATTTTTATATATTTGCGATATCTCTTGTAAGAACTTCTATAATCTCTTTTGGATCAGATTCATCCATTAATATTTCTAATATATCGTCGTGCATTAATAATTTTGAAATATATGATATTGAAAATAGATGTTGAATATCATCGTGCAATAATAGCAAAAAATATAACGAAACAGGTTTGTTGTCAATTGCACTAAACTCGATTTCATTTTTTGATCTACCAAAAATAATTGTTGGTTTTTTTACCTTTTTAGGATGGAAATGACGAGGATGCAATAATGCAACACCTTTACCGACAGCAGTTGATACTAAATCTTCTCTGGCAACAACAACTTTATATAACCACCTATGATCTCTAACAATTTTTAATTCACTGGCCTTTTTACACATCTCGGCGATTGCTTCATATTTATTGTCTGCTTCAAAATCCAAAATAATGTTTTTTACTTTGAAATAATCAGAAAATTTACAAACAGATCTTTTAAGAGCTAATTTCTCTAGCTCATTATCATTTAAACCTGCTAACCATTCGTCAACATCGTCTTTTCTTATTTTGTAAGTACTGCCTTTTTTGTGTGTCTCAAATACGTTTGTATTTATCATCTCTTTAACAACAGAATCGGTTACTTTCAATAAAGATGCTGTCTGTTTAATTGTTAATAATTCATCTGACATAAGATCTCCTTTTATATTATCTTTTAAAATTAACTTATAGAATATAATATTGCTTTTTATGTTTAGCAAATAATATTTGTCAAGTTAAGATAATATCTTGACAGAAAAAAGGACTAAAAATAGCTAAAGTTATGAAAAAAATAATACCTACAATAATATTAACATTATTATTAGGATGTACATATTCCGTATATTCAAGTGGAATGCCACATCTTAAAACAATTTCAATTAAAGATTTTGAGAATCTAACTGAAGAATATCAATTAGATACAAATCTTACTGATGCTCTGTCTGAAGATTTTATCCAAGATGGCAGATTAAGAATAGTCGATATTGCTCCGGATTGCATTCTGCAAGGCAAAATTTTGGATTATTCAAATAAATTGGCTACTTACGGTAGTGATGGGGTAGATGAATATGAAGTACGAATAATGTACTCATTAACATTTACAGACTTAGTTAAAAATGAAGTAATTTGGAAAATAAACAATTTGGTATTTTCACAATTATATTCGAATGATGAAAATTCAGATATCAAAACTGAAGATGAAGCTATCGAAAAAATAGAACAAGATTTATTTGATAGAATCATGCGTGAAAGTTTGGAGGATTGGTAGTGAGAATAAACAAATACCTGGCAAAATGTAATGTCGGATCTCGACGAAATGTGGAAGAATATATAACTTCCGGTAGAGTAAAAGTAAATGGAGAGATAGTAAAAGATCTTTCTTTCCAAATAGATGAAGAAAAAGACAACGTAGAATTTGATGACAAAGCACTTAAGTTTATTTCCGATAAAATATATATAATGCTGAATAAACCTAAAAATTATTTGGTTTCCAGTAAAGATGATTTTGATCGAAAAACTGTTTTTGATCTAATACCCGATTTCGGTGTTCATATGTTTGCAATTGGACGACTGGATTATATGAGTCAAGGATTACTGCTTTTAACAAGTGATGGTGATTTTGCAAATCAAATTATCCACCCAAGATACAAATTACCAAAAGTCTATAAAGTTAAAGTCAAAGGTATCTTGGATGATAAGCAATTACAAAAATTGCGCAACGGAGTAATGATTGCAGGGAAAAAGACTCAACCTGCTATAGTAAAAGTTAAAACAATTAATGAAAAAAATATGACTATTAGAATGACAATTTTTGAAGGTAGGAAGCGCCAAATTCGATATATGATTAGAAATGTCGGTTCCGAAGTATTAGAACTTAAACGTTTGCAAATAGGTAATTTATCCCTAGGGAATCTGCCCGTTGGCATGTGGAGAGTTCTAAAACCTAATGAAGTAATGGAATTACAAGCCTTAAGTAAAAATAAAAGAGATAGAGGATAAAATGAAAATAGGATTAATTGGACTACAAAATTCAGGTAAAACTACAATTTTTAACGCACTAACAGGACAAAACTGTGAAGTTGCAGCATATTCAAGTCAGAAAATAGAACCCAATTTAGGTGTTGTGAAAGTAGAAGATGAAAGAATAAAAAAGCTTTCGGAAATGTATAATCCAAAGAAAACAATTTTTGCTACAATTGAATATATCGATTTCGTTGGATTAAGTGGAAAAAAGGACGGTGATGCTTTTGAAGGATCTGCTATGGGACTGGTAAAAACTTCTGATGCTTTGGCATTGGTTGTTAGGAATTTTGATGATCCGACTACCGGTGACGCTCCTACTCCTGTAGAAGATATAGAATCAATTACAGCAGAAATGATGCTTTCTGATCTTATTATTGCAGAAAAACGAATGGAAAAAATTGAAGCTGCTAAAAAAAGAGGCTTGAAAGATGCTGAAATGGTTATTGAAGAAAAAGCTCTTACCAAAGTTTTGGAACAACTAAATGAAGATAAACCTTTGCGAGATTTAGAGTTAAGTGAGGAAGAAGAAAAATCTATCCGCGGTTTTCAATTTAGTACACAAAAACCTTTCTTAGTAATATTAAACTCCGATGAAGATAATTTCCAAAATAATGAGGACATATTGAATGAAATTTCAAAAAATTACAAAGTAATCGAATTCGCAGGAAATTTTGAAATGGAATTAACCAATTTGGATCCGGAAGAAGCAAAAGAATTTATGCAAGATTTGAATATTACAAAATCTGCTCGAGACAGATTAACAGCTTTTTCCTATGAATTGTTAGGTTATATCAGCTTTTTCACTGTAGGGAAAGATGAAGTGCGAGCTTGGACAATCACCAAAGGAGCTAACGCTGTTGAAGCTGCCGGAAAAATTCATAGCGATTTAGCTCGTGGATTTATTCGAGCTGAATGTTTTAACTATGAAGATCTAATTTCTTGCGGAGATGAAAAAACAATCCGAGAAAAAGGATTATTCCGCTTAGAAGGTAAAAAATATATTGTTCAAGATGGTGATATTTTGAATATTCGTTTTAGTGTTTAATTAATATTGAGGTCCTGATGGCTAAAAAAGAGATTGGAAAAAAAGAAAAGCCAACTTACAAAAAACAGATAATTAGCGCTATAATAATGGTTTTATCATTATTGTTATTCTTTTCTGTAATCCAAGATGTGCAAAAGATTGATGCAGATTATAAATATATGCAAGCATCGAATATGAATATTTTCAAATTTATCAAATTGGATTTTCCTGAAGTTCAAAACTGGATCGGTCCATTTGGTGCGTTTTTTGGATATTGGATGATTCAGGTTTTCGGTCATTTTTTTAGTATTTCGTTAATCTTAGCAGCTTTCTTTATCTCATTTTTCTATTTATTTAAGATGAATGATGAAAATTTCGTAAGTAAGATTTTGGCATTTATATTTTTTGCATTTTCTACAAATATTGTTTTCTATGCTATAAATCCTAATGTCCAATCTCATTTCGGCATTGTTCCAAGAACTATTTATGATTTTTTTATCAATATTTTCGATAGAGTTGGAACTATTCTAATATTATTTTTTGTAGCAGTCGCAATGCTTATTGTCATCTTCGAAATTGAGAATCTTAAAAAGGCATTGATTTGGTTCGGGAAAGCTGTTTTTGCATTATTCAAAAAAATATTCTCTAAAAAAGAAGCTAAGATAAAAACTAAAAAATCTGCTAAAACTAAACCAAAGAAAGTTAAGAAAGAAAAAGCTCCAAAAGAGAAAAAGAAAAAATTGGTAATTATAGATCACACAGAAAATAATCCCATTAAAGGGAATGATGAAAAACCAAAACCACAACCGCTTCC
>JAMOPB010000207.1 GCA_027064945.1 Candidatus Cloacimonadota bacterium | reverse complement strand
TTCTGCAATCCAGTTCCGCCAATTCAACTGCGTGACATTTTCCATTATTATATCAGCTATTCCCAAAATTGTTTGACAATAAGTCACTCATATTAACAACTTGAATCAATTATAAAAGGAATACGTTTATGGAATCTATTGAATTAATCATTTCAGGCAGAGTTCAGGGAGTTGGTTATCGGCATTTTGTTGCTAACCATGCAAGATCTTTGCATATAGTAGGTTTCGTAAAAAATCTTTATGATGGTAGGGTGAAAGTGGTTGCACAAGGCAATCAAACAGCAATAGAACAGCTAATTATTTTATTACAGAGTGGACCTAGATTTGCCCATGTTTGTGATATTGAACAATCTTTATTTATTGGGAAAGAAAATTTCACTGAATTTTCTGTTAGATTCTAAAAGAATAAACATATAGGACAGGTTTTGAAGAAAACAATAACTTTCATCTTTATCTCAATACTCTTTATCTCTTTGTCCGGAATGTCTGCAAATCCGAAGTATTACACAGCATCGGAGAAATTTCACATTGTAAAGCAAGGAGATAACTTAGAGACAATAGGTAGGAAATATAATATTTCCCAAGAGAAGTTGAAATTATATAATAATCTAAAAAATGATCAGATATTTTTAGGACAAAAAATTTACCTGATCCCAAAACCTCAACAATGGAATCAATATATCACAGTAAGGGATGTTCCAACAAGTGGTTATCATCTGGTTCGACCAAAACAAGATTTATATCTTATTGCTAAAATGTATGATTTGGAGCTAATTGATTTGATCGATATAAACGATCTTTCATCATTACATCCAAAACCGGGAGATAAAATATATCTAACAAGATCAAGCAAACCTTCTGTAACAGAAACACATTCTAACGTTACACAAGAAGCACAAGCTAAGAAGAAAAAAGAAATTCCAAAGCATACTAATAAACCGATCTCTAAACCGGTTGAAAATATTAGCAGTAAATTAACATCGCCGGTAAATGGTGTTGTTACTTCCGGATTTGGCATACGCAATGGAATACCTCACAAGGGAATAGATATTGCAGCCAAAAAAGGTACTCCAATAGTATCTGTTTTGCCCGGAAAAGTAGCTTTTGCGGGAAGACAACGCGGATATGGCAATGTTGTGATAATAGAGCATGCAAACAGCGTGATGACAGTGTATGCTCATAATGAAGCAAATTTAGTAAGAGTAAATGAAGTGGTAAATCAAGGACAACCGATTGCTACATTAGGATCATCAGGAAATTCTACCGGTCCTCATTTACATTTTGAATATAGAAAAAATGGTAAGGCAATAAATCCGCTTGATGTTTTACCTCCCATAAATTGATATAGGTAAGAATATGAAAAAAAATAAGGATCATTATTTAATTGGAGAAGCAGCAAAACAGGTTGGAATCCATGATCAAACCATACGTATGTATGAACGAAAAAACCTGCTCAAGCCACATCGCACAGCGAATAATACTAGAATTTTTACATCTGATGATATCACAAGAATCAATACAATTATTACTCTTACCCAAGAAGTTGGGTTAAATTTATCCGGTGTAAAAATGGTTTTTGCATTAGCAAAATTAAATGGAATGAATGATGATGAATTATTAGATTTTGTTTATGATCATTTAAAAGAATTTCAAATATAAGGAAAATATAATGGCTGAAAATGTATTTTTAGATAAAGCGCTTCAAAGCTATCTGAAAGGGATTTCCGATATTGAACCTTTAAGTAGAGAAGAAGAACACGAGCTTGCAATCAGAGCCCAAAATGGAGATCAAGAAGCATTTGATAAATTGGTTCACGCAAATTTAAAATTTGTAGTTACTGTTGCTGCCAAATATCAAAACAAAGGGCTTTCTCTTGCAGAATTGATCAGCGAAGGAAATGTTGGACTAATCAAAGCAATCAAGAAATTTGATCCGAGTAAAAATATCAAACTTATCTCCTATGCAGTTTGGTGGATCAAACAAAGTATCTTATTGGCATTAGCCGAAAAAACAGATCTAATCCGTGTCCCATTAGGAAAAACAAACTCTGTAAATAAAATAAAAATGGCAAGAGCTAAGATATTTTCCGAGCTGGGAAGGGAACCAACAAATCAAGAAATTGCAAATGAATGCGGACTTTCTGTTGAAGAAGTTCAAAGAGTAAATGATCAGATTGTAGATACATTTTCACTTGATTCTACTGAAACCGAAGATAATTCATCAATGTATGATTTTTTGGAAGATAGAATAACTAAAGATCCACAAACATTGTATTATCGAGACAAAGTTTTGGAATCAATAGAGCAATCGTTAGAAGAGATTCCTGAACGGGAAGCTTTGATTGTAAAAAAATATTTTGGCTTGGATGGAGAACCAAGTAAGAATTTTGCTCAAATAGGCAAAGAGCTTGGTTTATCTCGAGAACGAGTTCGACAAATTCATAAAGCTGCTTTAGATCATATC
>JAMOPB010000206.1 GCA_027064945.1 Candidatus Cloacimonadota bacterium | reverse complement strand
ATTTTATTTTAGGCTAACGTCTAGGGTCACTTGCCGACATGGAGCGCAGCGAAATGGCGGTCAAGTGCACCCCGTTGTTAGATTTTTTATTAATTGCTTTGCTTATATTAGCTTGTTTTATCTAATTACTCTAACATTATCTACAAGAGATTTATTTTAAACAATTCCTTCTCTATTTGCGTAGAATTATCACAATAAAAGACAAATAGATCAAGTGCTTTTATTATTTTTTCTTCTTTATCTCATAGGCAAGAGAAATCTCTTGGAAATTAATAATTGTTTAATTTCTTTCTGTTGTTCTATTTATATCAAAATCATCTATCAATCTATCATCCAATTAAGCACCTGCTTTATATCTTTATGATTTATATTTTTATCTTTTAAATCTAGTTTAGATTTAAAATTGATGAATTTTCATTCCCAAACTTTTTTTTCTAAATAGTGGAAAACCTCCTGTGCGCAGGATAAGGGGTTTTTCCATATTTCAGACCCAGTAAATCGGAATACATGGAACCCTATAGATTGTAATAGGCGATCACGCTTTTTGTCTCTGGCAGCTTGCTCCTTGGTTTTTTCATGAAATTCATGCCCGTCACATTCAACTAAAACGCTGGCTTTGCCTATTCGAGATCCGGGTATCTTCTCACCATTTTTGGAAATGATTTCATTGTCGAAATCAGGCACTATTTCTTCAAACTCCACCCAAAAATCAACCCGGTAATTTCCAATTACATATTGTGGTGTGATAATCAATTCTTGAAGTGTATTAGCCTGATAATTTAGTCTATGTGTTCTTCGATTTACATTAATCCTTATTTTCATCCAATTGGTTGATGCATAGACTAATAAGGCAGACATGAACAACGCTTCTATGGGACTTTCACATATGGAGAAAGCATCGTAAAGGGAATGATACGTATCGTCTATATATATTCTTGAAAGAGATCTTAGGGTTAACCGGAAGGCATCTTGCACTTCATTCGATTTAATAGGATTTGAAGCCTTATCTATGAAAGGATCAATTTTGTCAAACACTATTCCAAATGCATAATCCTCATTATCCTTTTCACGATCGAGTGCTTTGCGCAAAGGGCTTTTATATGGTACCGACATTTTATCCTCGTATTGAGAAGAATCTAACGACTAAGCTCACCTGCCGCTATGGAGCGCCAGCGGAATAGCGGTCAGGTGAAGCGGCGTGTTAGCTGCTGTTTTTACTTATTTTTTCAATCTCACTTTTTATTTTGTGATAATACTCTTTACCTTTGTTTGTTAATTCCCAAATTCCCCTTCCAGATTCAGTGGCAGGTTTGATTAAGTTATGACGTTGAATTGCTCTTTCTTTCGCCCAAGCGATATTATGTCTCCAACGTTCAACGCCATGCGATACTTTTTCATGATACCATTTATTATTGAATTGTTTTTCAAATAACTTATATATTTCATCTTCTACTTGTGCTTTTGTTGCACTACCACCAAATTTATATAAAACCATTATTATATAAGGTATCAAATCATCTTGTGATATTTTTTCATTTTGAGAAATTTGATAAGATGGTTCACTTTCCTTTTTAGGTTTTGTTGTTTTTACATCTGATTTTACTATCTCAATATTTGGCAATACAGTGAATTGGTCACGATTATTTTGTAAAAACTCCTTTATCTTATCCGCTTCTGGTTTATAGCCACAAAGTCTTTCTACGGTTTCTATTAACAACTCAATCAATAAAGAATCAGGTGTAGTAATTATTTTATTCCATGCTTCTGGTATAGTTTGTGAGATAATTTTGCTTTTTTGTTTTCCTTTATAAATTGATAGTGCATTTTTTAAAGCTGAACCATTTCTTAGATTATCTTTTGAAAGTAAATCAATAAATTTATCAACAATATCATCAGCATCCTGTTGTGAAATATCTATAGTATAAAATTTTCTATCACGCCATGTTCCTTTCTGTGTTGGCAAATAAAACCACCATGTCATCCCATTCGTTAAACAGGCAAGTTCAACTCCTTGTCTAAAAGAATAATCAAGTAGTTGGTCTTGATGATTCTCCAAATCTTCGCTAGGTTTCTTCACTTCAATAAAAAATTCATTAGTGTTGTTCAACCTGAGTGAATAATCGACCTTCTTATTTTCAACAGTATATTCAGGAGTAACTTCTTCAATATCAAGCGTATTCCAGCCTAGGAATTGTAGTATTGGTAGTATTATAGCCTGTTTTGTTGATGCTTCATCAAATGTAGATATTCTGGGATTGGATTTTAATTTTTTGATAAATTCAGATAGTTTTTCTTTCATAGATATACCATGCAAAAGTTGTAATTAATAGATTTTCTTGAGATATAATTAACCAGCTAACGTTAGAGGTCAGCGGCGAGCGGGTAGCGAGTCCGCTGAACCGACTTGTTAGCCACCAATTATTTCATTTAATCCCTCTATAATTAACTCAAGTTCTTCAGGAGAAATAC
>JAMOPB010000205.1 GCA_027064945.1 Candidatus Cloacimonadota bacterium | reverse complement strand
ATTGTTACATTTAAAAGATAGTATGAATACAGAATACGGGAAAAAACTCGCAAAAGAACGCCATGCTTTTATGGAAAATTTTCTGGAACAATTTTACGCTGAATGGGATGGGATTAGATAATGGATAATGGATAATGGATAATGGATAATGGATATTGTAGTACAAGCTGCCAGCTTGTTATTCTCTCGCAACTTAGCAAGTTGCGCTACAATTGAAAACAAAGCACTTACCGAATTTTCTACTTTCTACTTTCCAATAAGCTCTCCACTTTGGTCGAAAATACGATTTACCCATTATGCATATTTATTTCCTTAAGGAAGCTTTAGATAATTTGCTTTTTGGTATATCCACGTTGATTTCAATTGAATCGAAAAATATTTCGGTTCCTTTGCCTTTTTTAAGGACATCTCGGAAAATAAGATGTTTTGGATACCAGCGGTTATCGATTTTAAAGGCTTCTTCAACAATAATTTCTTTTAGCAAAGTTCCGCTTAATCCATACAGTTCCTGTTTCAATGGTAAGAATTTTTCCTTATCGACAAGAATTATTCTTTTAGCATAAGCCAAATCGTTTTTCTTTCCCAATAAATAAAGTTCCCAACAATCATTTCCTTCAAAAGTCAGCTCGTTTGTAACCTTTGCTGTATAATCATCCAGTAATTCATCCTCATCCATTAAATCTTCATAACTAAGGTCAGAGCCCATAACGCTTTGATGTAGCATGTGTCCTGAAATTTTTATTATGCGATCTGTAGTTGGTGAGTATATCCACAGATTATTCTCCAGTTTAAGCATTTTTGTGCCACGTTCACGTGCGGGAGATAAATATTCTGTGAAGGAGTTTTCAGTACCTTGACTATAAGATTTCATTTCGATAGTTCGGGAATTTCTCCTTCCGTGTACAACCATTTTCATAGTTGCGACTCTGGTTTCAGTAACATAATTTTCGTCCATTTTTTTCAAAATTTCTTCCGCTGAAATTTCATTAGAAAAAATAGAATTTGTAATTAGCAGTAAGACAAAAATAAAAAATGGTTTTCTCATTTTTCAAGCTCCTTAAATAGTTGAGATGTTTCCCTTTTAAAAATTGCTCTACCGGCTAACATAGCACCTGCTACAGAAGCTAATAAACCGGGAATAAATCCGATATAGAATGCTTTGGGAGTTATTTTTGTATAAATAGTATTAGAAAACATAATTGATGAATTCTTTGCCATATCTCCTAAATTTACACCAACTTCTTGCAGATAATATGCAAATAACAAACCGATAGCTGTGCCAAGAATAGTTCCAATTAAACCAACAATAATCGATTCCATTATCATTGTTTTATACAAATGACCTTTTGATTCTCCAAGAGCCAAGCGTACTCCAAATTCTCCATATCTTCGAATTCCCTTCATTAATCCTGAATTCCAAAGAACTATAGACATAATAAAAATGAAAATAAACATAAATGTACTTATATATTGATTAACTATATCAAGATATAATCCAAGCCCTTCTTGATCTCGTAGAGTTAGCATTATTGGAGAAAACTCATCGTTTTTGTCTGAATATAAAGCATTAAAATCATTTTTAATTGTCTCGGTTTCTTTTTCATTAAAAAAATCACTTATTCCCAAAATTTCTGCAGTTGCATCTTCCATATAAAGTAATTCTCTGGCACCTTCGATATCACAGATTACAGCTTGCTTATCCATTGCTTCAATTCCAAACAAGATAGTTCCTACAACAGTGAAATTGTACATCGACATCGAGCCGTCCATTGTATTGGAAATTAAGGTTACAGGCGAGCCTAAAGAAATTTTTAATTTTTCTAATAAACCATTACTAAGTAAAATTTCATCTTTTTTATTAGGCAATTTACCGGACTTTAGTGCTTGTTTTAATTTTAGATTTTCTATTTCGGGAGTATTTTGACTAAGAAGATCAATTGCTTTCCCGAAGAAAAATCCTTGTTCTTTGGTTTCATTATTTTCATCGGGAACATCAATAATCCCGCCAAAATCAATGCGCTGAACCCAAAAATATTGAGGGTACATTTGCCTGAGATTTTGAGTAATTTCATTGGAATTAATCAAAGAATATTCAAGAGGAAAATTGGTAACTCCATTTGCATATTCTCGTGTGGTTACTTTCAGGTGACCGGTTTGTAATCTTGAAGTATTCTCAATTAAATCTCCAAAAACACCATCAATCCAGCAAATCATAAGAACGGTCACACACACTCCAAGAGCTACTGTAATAATCGGGAAAAGAGAGTGAGAGCGATCTCGCATCATACCTTTTAGAATAAATTTCCACATACTAATTTTCCTTTATTGTCCACTTTCCTCGAAGTGCATCAGTTGGCTTTAGTTTTGCTATTTTTCTGCTTGGAAGATAACTTACGATAATAACCAAGATAAAAATTAGGATAACGGTTCCTAAAATCAATTTTAGTGTAAAAATCGGATATAAAACAG
>JAMOPB010000204.1 GCA_027064945.1 Candidatus Cloacimonadota bacterium | reverse complement strand
GTAACTAAAATTGTTTTCATCTTACTTCTCACGTCTAATATTTTGTAAATAAGTGTTCATTTTTGATTACATCTACTAGGTAATCACGATAACTGCATTGTGGAATACTATCTATAATTTCTTGAAATTCAGATTTTGAGATGTATTTTTTTAGATAAGCAATTTCTTCTAAACAGGCAATTTTAAGCCCTTGTCTATGTTCAATTGCTCCAATAAATGTAGATGCTTCGAGCAAAGCTTGAGGAGTTCCGGTATCTAACCAAGCTATTCCTCTTCCAAAAACTTCTACTTCCAAATCTCCACGATTCAAATATTCTTTGTTGATATCTGTTATTTCCAATTCACCTCGTGCAGAAGGAGTAAGATTTTTTGCTATCTCAATTACATCATTATTATAAATATAAAGTCCTACTACTGCAAAATTAGATTTTGGCTTTATTGGTTTTTCTTCAATAGACAAAACTTTACCGTTTTCATCAAAATCCACTACACCATATCTTTGAGGATCTTTTACATGATATCCAAAGACAGTTGCACCTTTGTTGTACTTAATTGCATTTCTAAGAAAGTCTAATTTCCCATAAAAGATGTTATCGCCTAATATAAGAGTAACTGAATCTTTTCCAATAAACTTTTCTGCAATGATAAAAGCTTCGGCAATTCCATTTGGTTGTTCTTGCCTTTCATAACTTATTTGAATACCCAAATGAGAACCATTTCCAAATAATTTCTTATATAATTCGTTTGTATTTGCATCGGAAATTATGATAATATCTTTGATTCCAGCTAGCATAAGAACTGAAATTGGATAAGCAATAAGTGGCTTGTCATACAATTGAACTAATTGTTTGCTATATACCTTAGTAGTTGGAAATAGACGATTTCCTGCTCCACCGGCTAATACGATTCCTTTCAAAATAAACGACCTTTATTTTTTTTCGCTAAATTATTTAATCTTATCCGCCTGTCAATTGTTTAAATGATTTAGGTTTGTTACATGTTTTTTTTAGATAATATTACTTTATGTGATATTATTTATAGTATTACTTTTTGAATTATATCTTTTAAAGTGACCCAATTAGAAGTTGAATATTTTTTATAGAAATTATTCTTATAAAGCCAAAAAATCATTTTAATTCGTTTCCCTTTTGAAACTTCATACATTCTATTTCGCTCAGAGAAAAAATATAGCAATTCATCTAGATAGGTGCGATTTTTCTGAGTGAGGATTTTGTTTGTTTCTAAAAAGATCTTTAAATCAGATAGCATTCTAATCTTTTTTTCAAAGCCTTTTTTATGTGATTGTCTTAAATTATTAAAATCTCTAAAAAATCTTAACCACTTCTTATTTGTTGGTAAGCCAATGGATTGAGATGAATGAACACGATACTTAATAAGAGATTCAGGGATAAATTTACCTGCATTATTATCTAAGAAACTAAGAATTAAAACAATCCAATTATCATGATAAAATTCTGAAGAGATAGGAAGAATATGTTTCTTGAAATTTGCTCGAAAAGCTAATGTAGATCCATAAATAAAACTGTTTCTAAGAAGTTGTTCTTTTTGATATCCATCATTGAATTTTCTTTGTTTTTCGGAATTGAAATTAACAGAATCCCATAGAGTGTAATTTAGTTTTTTATTCTCACTATAAGCATCTGCATTGGAAAAGATATAAGATTTTTTAGGAAATTGAAGGAAAGCATCTATCATTTTTTTTATTTTCTCTTTTTCCCAAACATCGTCTTGGTCGGAAAGAAAAATTATTTCGCCACTACAAAGAGAAATTGCTTTCTCAAAATTTTTTACGAAACCCAGATTTTTTTCATTGAAAATAAGTTTAATGTTTGGATATTTTGAGGCAAAATCTTTGAGAATATTTTTTGTATTATCGGTTGAGAGATCATCACAAATTAATATTTCATCAGGTTTTAGTGTTTGATTTAAAATACTTCTAATTTGCTCTGCAATATATCTTTCACCGTTGTAAGTACACATTGCTATTGATATTTTCATTATTATTTATCCGCGTTTATCTGCGTGAATCTGCGGCATTATTTTCCCGTGTAAGATTATCTTTTCAAACATCTCTTTAAATGCCACCAGATTTGAGTGAGAATATTTTGTATAATATCCATTTTTTAGTAGTTTGATAATAAGTTTGTATCTTTCAATTTTACTTACAGTGTACATTTTGTTTCTTGTTTTGTAGAAATATATAAGTCCTGTTATGTATTCTTTGTTTTCTTTTGGAATAATTTTTAGATTTGAAAGTTTATTGCTTAATGCCTCTAATTTTATTATTCTATTTGAAAATTCTTCCGTATGAATTGATAATTGATTGCAGAAACTACCGTATTTTCTTTTTATCCAACTGTTTTTCTTAGTATCTAAGCCTAAACTTTGGTTGCTATGTATTCGATAATTTAGTAGTGGTTCTTTAAGAAGCACACCGGGATTATTGTAAGCCATACTTAGTGTAAGAGCAATCCAATGATCATGG
>JAMOPB010000203.1 GCA_027064945.1 Candidatus Cloacimonadota bacterium | reverse complement strand
ATCGTTATAAGCAAAATCTTGGATAAGAATATCATCAATTGCTTGTAAAATATCAAATTCTCTATTTACTCCAAGATCTATCACATTACCGGCAATTGCTAACCGAACAGCAGTTAGCAGTTGATTTTCAGATTCATTAATGATCTTTTTCAACTTAGGATATAATTGTTGAACGTGATTTATATTCTTCTGCTTTATCTCATAATAAGGATCCTGAATATTGGTAAGTTCAGAAACTTTTTGATAAATTAATCTTCCTGTTTCAGGAGGAGTGCTTTCCAATGGAATATCGGCTATCATCTTACCTGTTTCAGCCAGAATTTTATGCGTAAGACTATCATCACAATTAGTCACTTCGCTGGCTCTTAACGCCTGTTGCATAAAACAAGGAATACATTCAAAATAAGTTTTCATATTTATACTTTTGTAAGAATTTCCACACCTGTTTCAGTAACTAAAACAGTATGCTCAAATTGTGCGCTAACACTTCCGTCCAAAGTAGTAACAGTCCATCCATCTTCATTTGATGTAACAACTCCGGAGCTATTGCCCATATTTACCATTGGTTCCACAGTAAATGTCATACCCGGTTTTAGTTCGATAGCATTTTCCATTGAAAATTTATGTAAAACATAAGGATCTTCGTGAAAACCTTTTCCTATTCCATGTCCGCAATATGCATCTACAATCGAATATCCGAACGGCTCAATATATTTTTCTATAGCTTTGCCAACTTCATAAAGCATCTCGCCGGGTTTAATTTTTGAAATTCCGATTTCCATTGCTTTTTTAGTTCTGCGTACCAATTTTTCTATTTTAGGATCAACATTGCCAACCAAATAAGTTCTACTTGTATCTCCATGATATTTATTCAAAATAACAGTTACATCAATATTAACAATATCACCATCTTTTAAAATGTCTTTTTCAGATGGAATACCATGACAAACTACATTATTAATTGATGTACAAATACTTTTGGGAAATCCATTATAATTTAACGGAGCTGAAATTGCTCCATGCTTTTGTGTAAATTCTTCAGCTAAATCATTTAATAATAAAGTGGAATTCCCGGCTTTTATATATGGTTCCAAATAGTCCAATAACTCAGCAGCCAATTTACCGGCAGCTCTCATTTTTTTTATCTCTTTTTGTGTTTTAATTTTTATCATTTTTTATCCTTTCCAATAATATATTTTATTTTAAATCATCTGTAAGTAACGCTAAATTTGCAAAAATCATTTACCCAGAAGCATAGTTTTTCTTCCATATTTCAGGAAAATTCTCGGTCCTTTCCCTTCTTGGATAATATTTATCAGATTTATGCAATTGGGTGGAAATGATGTTCCAAAAAGATGTGATATATTCCTATATTCCAACATTTCAGGATACATCGGCGTTGATGGTCCTAACAAAAAAATCTCGCAATTTTCCGGCGTACTTTCAATTATCGACATAAAAGTTTTATTATAAATTGTGGTAGCTGTAAGAATAACGCTATCAGCTTTGCTTAAAAATTCTTTCTGTTTCGACATAGGGGTTAGATAAGATGAATCATCTTTCAGATCGAAGATTGTTGATTTGATTCCCATTTTATTAAATTTTGCTACGATCGGATGAAAATTCCCAATCATAACAATATTCTTAAATTTCTGAAAATCGACAATTTTCAGCAAATCTTTTCCTGCTAACTCTTCTTTATTATTTAATTTCGCATTGAAATAAGCATTTATGAATATTCGGTGATCTATCTTTGTTAGATCAATATTTTCATATTCTGATAAATCTTTATTTATAGCTCTATCGACATTAGCACAAATTCCGATATCTTTATTTTTCAGCATAATAGCCGTGTATTTTTCACCTGAGACAAATTTATCAATCTCGGAAATATCAAATCCGATTTTTCTTAACAACATCTCTAAAGGTTCAATTTGTTCTTTCTTCATTTATATTCCTTATAAAAATAGTTCCGGTTTTCTTGGTTCAGCACAAACTTCACTCAATCTTTTTGCAGAAGCTAAAACTCTTTCATCATCAATAAATCTAGCAGATTGAGGACAAACACGGACACAAGCATGACAATAAATGCATTTTTTTTCATCTATCTCCATTCTGTCTTTATAAATAGTAATTGCATCAACAGGACAAGCATTTGCACAAGCACCGCAAAGATTACAAAGCGCCATATCTGTTTTAGGTTTTACATCAAGTTTAGCACTTCTCTCTTTATAAGGAAAATTACCGGGTAATGATAGAATTTCAACTTTTCCCGAAAGCTTGGAAACTACATTTTTTCCAAACTCTTTAGCAATTTTTAAATCTTGGTTATTTGGTCTTCCGGTTGCAATAGGATATTTGGAAGAACTAAAAGAATGCTGACCGATAAATGCACCTGCTGCAATCGGAATAAAGCCATTATCTTTCACAAGATTTTTCATTTCCAAAAGCACATCATCATAATGCCTATTTCCGTAAACAGCTACCAAAACAACTTTTGTGTTTTCACCTTTAATGCTCTG
>JAMOPB010000202.1 GCA_027064945.1 Candidatus Cloacimonadota bacterium | reverse complement strand
AGTTATTCTTCATTACGAAAATAGTCTAAATAGTGATTCTAATGATAATGAATTAGATCTGGCAAAAGTAAATCTATCAAATTATCCAAATCCGTTTAATCCAACTACTACAATCAGTTTTAATCTACCTGAATCATCAGAAAATTCAAATATTGTGATTTATAATTCCAAAGGTCAGAAAGTTAAAACTTACCAAAATTCTCAGCTCTCTGCCGGAACACATTCTATTGTTTGGAATGGAACAGATTCTGCCAATAAGCCGGTTTCTTCAGGAATTTATTACTATAAACTATCTAGCTCAGGAAAAACTATTAGTATGAACAAAATGGTTCTAATTAAATAGAATTTCTTTTAGGATATTTATTTATTGCGGCACATACCTAGTGCCGCTTTTTTCTTTGCATCAGATTTATTATCAGAAAGCTTCTGAATTATTGTTCTTCTAAGAAAAAAATAATTGAAACAAAATCTATAAACAAAAGTTATAATGTTGATAGAGCTCGTTGAAAAAAAATAAACGAAAATTTCTTTGCAAAAATCATCCCAAAATGAGGTTTGTTTTCAATTGGAATTATTTGAATTTTTCTAAGAAAGTAATAAAAAAAATACACAGGATATCAACAAGGTAAGCTAAATTGATGATAAATGAAAAAAATAAGACGTTAGGCAGAAGTTCCATTTTTATAGCAATTTCTATTTTATTGCACGCAATAATATTTTTATTAGCGCAATTGGATAAAGATTTTTTTATACCCAAGCCTGATGATAAACCAAGTGAAACTGAAAAACGTCTTGTTTTTGAATTAATCGAATCGTCTGAAGAAGAAATCCCAACTACCGAAACAAATTTACTTTCCGATAAAAACAGCACAGCCAAAGATGATAATTACAAAAAATCTGTCGAAGATTTACCCTCTCAAAAGGGTGATTTAGCAATCAAATCTTTGACAAAACAATTCCAAAAATCTTTGAATAAGAAAGAGGAGAACAAACCAAAAGCTAAAGCAGAAAAATCAAATGAACCAAATTTTTTCGAGGATTTTCAAGCTAGAAAAAGTCAAAGCACAAAGCAGGAAGAACTAACTTTTAATCAGATACTGAATTCTGCAAAAGAAAATGGCGGAATTAGCTTTAATACTTATGAATGGGAATTTGCACCTTATATGCTGGAGCTAAAGCGCAAAGTGCAAAAAAATATTCATCCGCCTTACGCATTTACTCATCTAGGATTAATAGATGGTAACACATTGGTTCGTTTCAAGATTTATCCGGATGGCTCATTGCAAGACCTAAAAATTATCGGTAGCGATGCTCATCAATCTTTGGATGTTACAAGTGAGAATGCGATTAAATTTTCCGCTCCATTTGCGCCATTACCAAAGAATTTTCCGGAACCGTATTTAGAAGTTACTGCATTATTTGCATATTTGATAAAAAAATAATATAGGAGAGTTGATGATTGATAATATAATTTTATTTGCTGAAAAAGGTGGAGTTTTGATAATTCCGCTTGTGATTTGTAGCATTATTTCACTTGCTGTAATCATTGAAAAATTTTTCAGTCTAAGAAGAAAAAAGGTAATTATTCCTGAAGTGAAAAGTGTAGTAGATAATATTGCCAGTGAAGACGATATTAAATTAGCCTTAAATGTTTGTGAGCAACACAAAGGTGTTCTTTCCAATATTGTGAAATTGGTTTTGGAACATGATGGAAGCAATTATTTGCAAATGCGAGATGAACTTTCCGATAGTGGAAGACAAGAAATTCGCGTTTTGGAACGCGGATTAGTAATTTTAGAAACAATCGCTACGGTAACGCCTGTATTAGGTCTTTTAGGAACAGTTATTGGAATGATAAAAGTTTTTAATGTGATTGCTTTACAAGGCGTGGGAGAAGCATCAGCTCTTTCCGGAGGAATTTCCGAAGCATTAATAACTACTGCTGCCGGTTTGACAGTTGGTATTCCGGCATTAATCTTTTACAATTATTTTTCTAAGAAAGTAGAAAATCTGATTCTCGATATTGAACATATCTCAAATAATTTATTGAAGAAAATAATCTCTTTTAGAAGGGAGAAATAAAAGATGCGTTTATTAACTAAAAAACCGCGTAAAGTATTAATTAGCATAACTTCTCTAATCGATGTTGTTTTGTTATTGTTAATATTTTTTATGCTAACATCGAGCTTTGTAGAACAGCCGGGAATGAAACTGGATCTACCTGAAACAAATAGCTCAAATGCGGGGGAGAAAGCTGAATTAGTTGTTACTATTTCCGCTGATGGTAAACTCTTTTTACAAGGGAATGAAATCGATATTAATATACTTGAAGAAGAACTAAGAAAATATAAATCGGAAGAAAATCCTGACGGATTAGTCCTTAAAGCTGATGCAAAAGTGGAGCATGGAACTGTGGTGCAAGTGATGGATATTGCAAAATCTGCAGGCTTGGAAAAATTGATTATTGCTTCCAAACAAGCTAAAAAATAATATTTTTTACTCTATTTTAAGCATGTGCCAAGA
>JAMOPB010000201.1 GCA_027064945.1 Candidatus Cloacimonadota bacterium | reverse complement strand
TATCAATTATTAAGTTCCTTTCTAAATTATTAGAGCTATAATAAGAAAGCAGAATATACAGAAATTCACTAAAATTATCACCTAGTTCTCGATAATTTTGGAAAGCAACCCTATAACCATTTAAATTGGCAAATTGTCTTATGACATCATAATCTGGTGGCGGAGTTAAATCGGAATCCTTTTGTTCAGTTGTTTTTAACTTAAAGAATTTTGATCTTTGTTCTTTCAATTTTTCATAATCAATATAAGAGTGGTCTAATTCTTCAAGCTTATCTTTCTTATTAGCAATGAAAGGTAACAACTCAAAATACTCTAAATCTTCAAGATTTTCTTCAGTAAAATCAAAATCCGATGTAAGTTCAAAATAGCCGTGTTTGTCTTCGATATGAATATCCAACATATCATCATCAGTAATTTGATGTGATAACTTTTTTAATAAAGAAGCCAATCCGACACATTCAAGTGTATCGGAAAATGTGTTCGCTTCTTTCATAACATAGAATTTATTCATTCCAATCCTCCTTTCGTGGATTTTTACTAAATGATTTTTGATCACATAATCGCAAAACTCTTACTAAAATAAAGTAAAGAAATGCAATTTCTGAGTATTGAAAGTTAATTGCGAAATTGTTTGATGAAACTTCTGACTTAATGAGTTTTTCTTTTGAAATTTTTAGGATTTCAAGATTCGGGATTTTATTATTAAGATATTCGATAAATTTTTCATAACTTGTATTTCTAATTTCAAATTTTGGAGCAGTAGCGGCAAATGAACTATGATGTCGGAGAATACTAGTAACTAAAATATCAACTAATAATTTATTTAATCTATTTTTTTTCATATTAAAGAAATACGGCATTGTTTTCTGTATAAACAAAGCACCAACACCAGAATGGTCTGGTTTTCTATTCAAACCAACTTCTTTATAAACAGATTTTATCATCTCAACATCATTCTCATTTTCTTTATCAAAATCTGTATGAGCCAAAAGTTCTGTTACTTCTTTTCCTGATTTTAAAGATTGGTATCTCTGCACAATTTCTTGCCATTTGTTATTGAGTTTCCCAAAATCGTGGCAGATAATCATAAACTTAATCATTTCATCAAAATCAAATTCTTTATAATGTTTTTCTTTGATTTTTGATAAAGCAAATTGATGAGTGTACATTCCTTCATAAACTTGAATCATCCAATCGTTGTGCTCTTCAAAAGTATCATAATGATATTTTATGATTTTTTGTTCTTTCTTTTTATCAATCCTATCGGAGGTTATACCAAAATTTCCAGTAAAATCCAAACCTATTAACTCCGAATATCCTACATAATCGGAATTTAAGGCAACAGTACTTTCACATTCAATCTTATCAATAGTAATTGGAGTTAATTCAAGTTCTTCATCATCTTCATCAAAAGCAAAAGGTGAAGCTTGCAAATTATAAGCAATCTCGGGAACTTCTCCTTCATATTTTTCTAGAATTTTCTTTAATTGATTTTTTAATGAAAAGGGATGCATTGAAACTGATTCATAATTAAACAAGTTTGATATTTTATCATTCTCGTTTATTAGAACAATCTTTATTGAATGAATATCACGAATCAATTCTCTCGCATATCCTCGATTGCCTGTTTGCCAAGATTGGGTGATTTTTTCCCAAGTATTTTGATTGTTTTCTTTAATCATTTGAAAAACAAAATCTTCCATGTTAGTAAGAACATCTGCAATCAATTTTTGAGCTAAATTCCTATCAATTTCTTTTCCGTTATTTTGTAACAAAACATTAAAAGTATTTGTAGTTATTTCTTTATCATATACATATTCTCTTTCGGGATGGAAAATATAAATTTGACTTTCACCGCCCCACCGAGCAGAGCGCCCAATTCTTTGTAAGAATGAGTTTATCGGAGAAACTTCTGTTAGCATCACATCACAGGAAATATCTAATCCAACTTCGATTATTTGTGTTGTTATAAGAATCACATTTTTTTTAATAGAATCTTTACCAAAATATGATAGAATCTTTTCTTCTTTTTCCTTTCTATGTTTCTGAAAAAATCTTGAATGAAGACAAATGACTTCTGTTTTTAATTTATTGTTTTCAATATGCTCAAGAATTAACTTAGCTTTATCGGTACAAGATTTTACGGTATTACAGATAATTATAGTTTTATTTTTATGATAATTAAAGACGTCCGTTCTTTCTATTTCTCTATCAATTATATGTATAAATCTTTTTTGATTGTTTTGTATAAATGAGAATTTAGCATAATCATTAGATTTTACTTTTACAACTTCACATTTAAGAAATTTTGAAATATTAGAAACAAAATCATCTGTAAGAGTTGCAGTCATCAAGCAAAATGGAGTAATATTTTTTAACTTATTAAGAATTATTAGAGTTGTTGAAAGTGAGTTTTGTGGATTCAATAAATGGAACTCGTCAAAAATCAAATACGAAGATAAAACTGCCCCGGCATTGATATTTGACATTGATTTTGATAATGAAAGAGGAATAGATAATATATTGCTTAAAGTTTGATCAATTGTTGTAAAA
>JAMOPB010000200.1 GCA_027064945.1 Candidatus Cloacimonadota bacterium | reverse complement strand
AATTGATCTTTCTTAGCTTTATTGAAATCTGATTCTTTCGGATAATACTCATTCCAGAAATCCATTGTCAGAAATTCCATAGCCATTGAAGCAAGCTCAGCCACCTCACTTGGGGTATTTGTTAATTGACTTATTTTTATATCTTTGCTTAAAAATGTGTGCATTGCATGACCGGATTCATGCAATAGAGTAACTACGTCTCGATGTAAACCTACTGCATTCATAAATATGAAAGGTGCTTTAGTTTCTGCTAATGGATAATTGTATCCACCCGGAGCTTTTCCTTTGCGATTTTCCAAATCTAATAAATCACTGTTCTTCATCTTAGTAAGATTTTCACCATATTCCGGTTTTACTTTTGATAAAATAGAAATGGCTTTGGTTACAAATTCATCAATATCAGTGAATGGTTGTAATTTCTTACCATCCAAATCTACAGAAGTATCCCAAGGTCTAACGGATTCGATTCCTAATTTTTTTCTACGAATTTCAGTTTGTTCTTTTAAAAATGGGATTACCTCTTTTTCTACAGCTGTATGGAAGTTGTAAAGATCTTCCGGAGTATAAGAAAATCTTCCCTTTGCTTGATGCATATAATCACGATAATTATCAAATCCTGCATTCTTAGCAATTTGCACGTTCAATTTTATCTCCTGATTATACAAATCATCTAATTCTGCTTTTACAGTACTCATCTTATCCATTCGCAATTTCCAAACTTTTTCGCGTACGTTTCGATCTTGATCTTTTAAATAAACAGCTAATTGGGATAATGTTTTTTCTTCTCCATCATACTCAACCATAAGTTTGGAATAGATAGAACCATATTTATTGGCAAGTTCTTGCTGTTTAACTTCAAGAGGAATATTCTCTTCTCGGAAAAGTTCAATTTCATTTGAGATGATTTTATTCAAATGTTGATACATAGGCTCTGTTAGCCCTTTTCTATATGGATTTTCATAAAATTTATTTTGAATTTTAAATGTATAAGGTTTTATTTTAGAGACAATGTTAGCATAAAAATCATTAAAAGCTTTTTCATTTTCCTCATCATCTGCAAAGCGAGTCATTGTGATATAACGCCAAGCCATTTCTTCATCGATGATTGCATCCATTTCACTTACTTTTTCCATGAAAGCAATTAATTCTTCAGCTGAATTGATATCGGTATTTAAAAGTGATTGGTATATTTTCTCCAAATTTTCCCAAGATGTTACATCAAGATTTTCATCAAAGTATTTTCTGGCAGGCTTAGTAATTTTTTGATCGGTTGTTATCATACTCTTTCTCCTTTTTTTTTATTATTAGAAAAAAAAATAAATGATAATTATGGCAAGGCAAATTATTGCTATAAGAAAACTAAATATTTTATTATTTCTTTTCTTAAAAGAACAAAATTTCACTAATGAAAGAAGTGGTGACTTTTGTTGCTAAGAAAATTTTTTTGAGTTGAAAAATGTGCCTTTTAAAGAAAAAAGGTGACAAATCAAATCCGTTTATTGTATTTTGCTTTATAAATAAATAGGAGGTTTTTATGAAATTACAAGATTTATTAAAGAAGAAAGGTTCTACAATCTTTTCAGTTAAGAGGGATGATGTTATTTGTAAGGCAATCGATCTATTTAATCAAAAACGGATTGGTTCTGTAATGGTAATGGAAGATGAAAAATTAATTGGAATACTAACGGAACGAGATATAATTAAACGATTATATCACGATAAAGGGAATGTGAAAAATGTGAAAATATCTGAACTGATGACTGCGAGTAAAGATATTATTACTATTGATGAAGGAAAATCTATAGAAGACGCAATGGATATAATGATCGAGCATAATGTTAGACATATTCCGGTTTTCAAAGATGATAAGTTGGTAGGTGTAATTTCTATTGGGGATGTAGTAAAAGCGCTACTTTTTGTAGCAAAAAAAGAAAAAGAGATCTTGAAAGATTATATCAATTCATCTTATTAAAAAATATTAAGAAAGGAACTTCTTATTGAGGTTCCTTTTTTTTTTATAATTTTAGTACGCAGTTTTAGCCTTTGATTTGTAATTGATTTTTCCCGAGATTAATTAAGAAAGTAACAAGTACAAGTGAAAAGCGTAATGCGTAAAAAGTGACAATGTAGAGCAAGCTGCCAGCTTGTTGAACTTCGCAACTTAGCAAGTTATGCTACAATGGGAATATAATATTATCCGCTTTTTTATACGTTGGGAGCTTTTCCTGTTTTGTTCTTTTGGCGGTTCAAAAGAATGAAAGAGACAATATAAAGTATAAAGGATAAAGTGAGATATCCTTGTAAGCTCGAGATTACAAAATAAATTTCTTTTTAGCTGCATCTAGTAAATTAGGGAGTTAAGAAAATATATACGACTTTACATTTATAATATGCCATCAATCAGACTATTTATTTGACAGCAAATTGTTTAAACCATAAATAAGTAAATAAATTATAAATTTTTAAAAAGCGAGGTATTATGAAGAAAAATTTGTTGTTGGTTTTTATTTTTTTATCTTTAAATTTGTATTCAGTTGTTGAAGAAACAGCATCTTTTAAAGGCTTTATTTATGGGAATGCTCCTGAATGTGAATATGATAATTGGCAAACACATATCACAGAAAATATTGCGGATCCCGGTTATAATCAATATGCACCTTATGATAGACAATTAAGTGGTTTTGGCCAATTTGTAGATGCTTCAACTGATGATTTGCTGAATTGGCAAAGTGTTGTTGTTGAGTTTTTGGAAGGTAATTTGGATGAAGCACAAGAGCTGATTGATGGATTTGACTTTCCTTATGATGTGGTAATTTTCCATGATACCGATACTGATAGAACATATTATCTTTTGCGTGAACGTTTAAATATGGATTATTATGATGATAACGAAACTCCAAATTTCACAGGTGATGATGAGATAGGTGGATTTGATTATGGATGGGGCTTGTATGTATATTATCCTGAAGCAAGTTTACCGGTGATAGTAACCACTCCTCATCCAACAGATGATTATACTACTACAGTTATTGGTCATAAAACTTTTGTAGATTTTGATGCAATGTTTTGGATTGTATCCGGTGCCGGACGAGAAGTTTTATGGGATACAGAAGCAACACCATATCCTGGTTATTATTCAAATTCAAAATCTATTTCCGATGCTAGCAGGAATCTGAATCATCCGTTTAATAAAGCATATAGGAAATTTTGTGATAAGATTAGAGATGATTTTGGCCAAAGAGAATTAAGTGTGCAAGTTCATGGTTATGATTGGGGAACAAGTCATCCAGGTTTTGCTAATACTCAAGTTTCAGCAGGATATTTAAATGAAAATCCAGGTTTACCAATTCGAGATTTATCATCCAGAAAAATTGATCTTATTCAGAATTCCGATGTTATTATTCACTCACAAGATAGTCATGGAGTACATCCTGATATCCATTTGAATGATTATTATGCAGTTGTTTATTCCGATTATGGCTTTGTTTATGATGACGGTGGAGACGGGATTGTGGTAAATAATCATTACGATTTATCCGGTTATAGTCAAAACAAGCAGATGCAATACAGTAAAGTAGGATGGAATAATTACGATATCTTTGAACCATTTTTCCATATAGAGATGGATGAGCTTCCTAACGAATATCCACAAAACATAGAAAATTACCATTGGTTCTATGGATGGGATGCTGTGAATCAAGTTTGGGATCCTGAAAAAAGATTTACCATGACTTTAGATTATTATGGATATTGGATAGAAAAAATGGCTGAAATTCTACCGGAAGTCTTAGCAATGGATGATGGTGAAGTTCCACCAACTCCACAAAACTTCCAGGTTATAACTCAAGCGAACGATTATATCAAATTAAAATGGGATAGATTGGATTGTTTTGATTTTGATACTTTTGAAATTTTATACTCAACCGAACCAATAGAAAATGGTAATTACAGTGTTATTAATCGGGATAATGTTAATTATTTGGCATGTATGGCTACAGAATCTTATAAAGTTACAAACTTAACACCAAATACAACATATTACTTCCAAATGCGAGCAGTTGATAAAAATGGCAATACTTCCGCACTTACAGAAGAATTGACCGGATTTTCTTCACCAAATATTGTAGATGATTTCGAATTTATCGCCGGAGATAATCAGGTATATCTTACTTGGGTAGCAGAAATGCAAACAGAATTACTTGGCTTTCAAGTTTTTCGGGATAGTGGAAATGGTATGCAGCCAATAGGAGATCTTTTAGATAGTAATAACTCAACCGAGCCACAAATTTATGAATATACAGATTCAGATGTAGAAAATGGAGAAACATATTTATATCAAATAGGGATGTTTACGTTTGGTGGTGAATTATTTATGTATGGTGAAGTTTTGGAAGCTACTCCTGAAAAAGTTTGGGAAATACAATTTTCAGCGGGAGGTTTATTTTCTAGCAACTTGAAGTTTGGTTATAATAAAGCAGCAGATGATTTTTATGATGGGGAATATGATCTTGATATAAATCCTGAAACCAATGAAGATTATCTTGTAGCATATTTTTACGAACCAACTTGGGATGATGGGAATTTGAATTATCCAATTAAATATGAACAGGAGATTTATGGATACTATGATGCGGTGCATGAACTGAAAAGTTGGTCTATTATTCTGAAAACAGATCAATTAAATACACCGATAAATGTCAGCTTGTTAAATAATGATCGTGATGCGGAAAGAATGTATTTAAAAATAGGAAGTAATTATGTAAATCTTTTAGAAGAAGATTATACTTTTAGTACTGAATCTGATTCTGACATTCCAATTACGCTTTATTATGGGAATATGGATCCACAGATTTCTATTTCAGAACTACCAAGAGAGATCTTATATCCAAACACAGAAATTGATTTCAATTGGGGATTTAGCCATAGTGCGTTAATAGAAAGCGTAGATTTGTATCTAAAAAATAATGAAGTTGAATTCTTATTAGCAGAAGATCTAACTCCATACACAAATTCATTTAGCTGGAATATTCCGGAAGTAGATTTGGAAGATTTACATCTATTTTTCAAATTGCATATGGTCGAAGGCGATACTCTGGAAAAAATTAGTGATAGCAACTTTTCTATTCAGCCGGCTAATCAATATTTATACACTTATTCAGGTTGGAATATGACATCTACACCTTTTACCGATATGAGTGATGCTGTAGAAGATATTTATGGGGCAACTTCAGTTTTTTATCAACTTGATGGAACTGAATTCTTGGAAAGTGATATTGTTGAATATGGCGTAGGATATTGGCAATATTCGGAAGATGATTTTCAGACTAACTATGATGGATTTTATGAAAATAATGATTTTCAATTGATTTTACATCAAGGTTGGAACCTTATTCCAAATCCATTTATTGTAGATTTTGATTTGAATGATTTAATATTGGAAATGAATAATGCCATTTTCCAATACAGTGAAGCAATTCAATATAATCTTATTCAACCGAACGTGTATGGTTACAGCGATGGATATTTTGTTCCTACAGATACAATGGAGCCTAAAAAAGCATATTATATCTATTCATATCAGGATGATTTGCAATTAAATTTTGAGATTTATAATAATAATGATATCGATGCTGAATTTGCTCATGATTGGAACTTAAGATTAATTGCTATGACAGAGTATGATAAATCTGCTGTAGAATTGGGCGCTTCAGAATCTGCTTCTAATGGCTATGATAATAACTATGATTTATTGAAACCGGATTTGAAACCAATAGCAAATCAAATAGAATTATCTATCTTGGAAGAAGACCATTTTTTACAAAGATCAATTTCCAAATTAATCAAAAATGAGGATGAAATTTATCTTTGGAATGCAAGATTGGCTAATCCAAACTTGGAGCCAATTAATTTCTCAGCCGATTTCTTTGATGTTCCTGCAAATTATAATGCATATCTTATAATTGATGATGATTATTTTAGAATTACTGAAGATAATTCTTTGCAGTTTACTTTTGAAAATCCAATAACTGATTTTTCAATATTAATATCTGATGCAGCGGCAAATAGCCAAGAAGATATTGTGATTCCAAAACTAGCTTTGGGTAATTATCCAAATCCATTTACTTCTTCAAACGGAAGAAGTTTTAGCACCACTATTTTCTTCTCTTTGCCGAATGATTCCAAAAAAGCGAAGATAGAAATCTACAATGTGAAGGGACAGAAAGTTAATACTCTGTTAAATACTAAAATAGAAGCCGGAGAACATCAAATTCATTGGAACGGTGAGAATAAATTCGGTAAGAAAGTTGCATCCGGAGTTTATTTTGCCAAACTATCATCTAATGATAAAACACTTAAAGTGCACAAAATGATGTTACTAAAATAAAGGAGATCAAAAAATGAAAAAAATAGTATTAACAATAAACATTCTTCTTCTTGTCGGTTTTCTATTTGCAGAAGTGATTTTCTTTGATGGGTTTGAAACTGAACAAGGTTGGACACTCTCCGAAGAATTTGAAATAGGCTCTCCTGAAGGTTTGGGCGGAGAACATGGTAATGCAGATCCAACTGAAGCTTTTGAAGGTGTAAATGTTTTAGGCTCAGATTTAAGCGGAAATGGTGATTATGGCGCTAACCTTGAAGATAGAGAATTGTATGCAATCTCTCCAACTTTAAATTGTGCAGCTTATGTGAATGTGGAATTTAGCTTTATGAGATGGCTGAATGTGGAACAAGCGACTTATGATCATGCGTATATTGATTTAAGTACCGATAATGGTAATACGTGGATAGAACTTTGGACAAATAATAATACAATTACTGACTCCGATTGGAGTGAAATGTCTTTTGATATCTCAGCTTATGCAGATGCAAATAGTACTGTAAAAATCAGATTCTCTATTGGAGCAACAGATGGTAGTTGGTTTTATAGCGGATGGAATATTGATAATTTCGAAATGACAGGTGATTTGGTTAGCTTGGCAGAAATAAGTGGTTCCATAACAGATTCTGAAACAGGAGATCCTATTGAAGGAGCTTATATAACTGATGGAGTGTTCGACGCTTATAGTGATACTGAAGGAATTTACGAAATTGGTGTGCTTTCCGGCGAAAGATTATTAACTGTGAGTAAGGAAAATTATTTTCACCATTTTAATGAAATAAACTATGAAGTCGGAGAATCTGATGTAATCGATATTAGTATGGAAAAATATTCAATTCCTACAAATCTTGATTACACTATTGAAGATTACTCGGTTTTATTAAATTGGGATGCTCCTGAATATCAACCTCAACCGGTAAATCTTTATAATGTTTATAGAGATGATGTTTTGATTGCAAGTGAAAATTCTACAAGTTATCTTGATGCGGAAGTGCTGAATCAATCGTATGAATATTATGTTGTGGCTGTGTATCAAAACGGTGTCTCAGAGCCCTCCAATATTGTAAATGTTCAAATGTTAGGTGCAGGAGAGAATCTTAACCTTGATAGTAATTTGTTCAATTATCCGAATCCTTTTAATTTAGGAAGCTCAGGAAGATCGAATTTTACGGTTATTGCTTTTTCATTGAAAGAAATCAGTAACAATGTGAAAGTGAAATTGTATAATGTGAAAGGACAATTAGTAAAATCTTGGGATAACCTTAGCTCAAATAAAACTGAGATTTTATGGGATGGGAAAGATAACTCCGGGAAAATAGTTAGTTCAGGAATTTATAATTATCAGCTTATTGCAGATGGAAAAGTAGTTTTAAGTAATAAAATGTTGGTGATAAAATAATAATTATTCGGCACCTCTTCGGAGGTGCTTTTTAGATTATGGGATTTTTCTATTGAAGGAAATAGAAGTTTAAATTAGCTATTTTGCGATAGAATTATTTGTTTTGTGGGTAGGTGTGGTATTTTACTTTTAGATATCTCAAATAGTGTTTTTGCTATATGAAGAGGGTTATTTGCAAACATGTATAAGGAAATAATAGATTTGTATTTTGGAAAATTGGAAATGCACATAAAAAAAGCTCTCCAATCTTTCGATTGAAGAGCTTTTAAAAAATGGCTCCTGAAGAGGGATTTGAACCCCCGACCTAGTGGTTAACAGCCACCCGCTCTACCGCTGAGCTATTCAGGAATATTGTCAACTGACGAAAAACTTTTTATTTTCATTGGGTTTTTATGTCAATACAAAAAAATATTTTTTTCATAGAAAAGAATATGTAAATGACAAAAAATAGCTATAACTTTTGGGAAAAATTATAGAATAAGAAAATAGAAGAAAAATAATAAAAAAAATGGGAAGGGCGAAGTTGTTGACAAATAGTTCCTAAATTTGGTTTGTCTAACTTAT
The DNA here is from genome assembly GCA_027064945.1 of Candidatus Cloacimonadota bacterium. GTDB lineage: Bacteria > Cloacimonadota > Cloacimonadia > Cloacimonadales > TCS61 > DAOWES01. The sequence continues at coordinate 4,999 of JAMOPB010000200.1, read as the reverse complement.
ATCTTATCCAATTAATTTTGGTTATGGAGGAGGAATTATGAAAAGGATATTTATTTTTGGTCTTTTTTTAATTATTTTAGGGTGTAGTCTTCCTGAAAATCTTGGTGTACCAAGTTGGGAAACAAACCTAAAATTGTATTTAATAAATAGTGAATATTTGGCAGTTGATTTAGCCGAGTCAGATTCTAATTTTGTGGCTACCGGTGATACATTGATGCTATATACTGAAATTAATGAAAGTCAAGAAATTGAGATTACTTTGAACGAAGTAAGCGAAAATGCGGAAGAAGAGATTGGAGATGTTGAGCTTGATGACCCGGAATCAAGAAATACTTTTTTCACTCTTAGTGAATTAGCACCCGATTTGAATGATGGTTATGTTCCGGCTCCCGGTATTCCTGAATTTGTTCTACCGACGATTATTAGAGATGATATTGAATCTTTTGATGAATTCCTGGAAGTAACTTGCTCATCAGGCGAACTAAGATTTACGGTGACAAATAATACTGCAATTTGGATGGGAAATATTGCAAATAACCAACCTTTCGAATTGATTTTGCGTGATGCTGATGGTAATGAAATTACAAGCGCTGTTTTTAGTGAAGATATTCCGCCTTTAGCAGCAGAATCCATAAGTGCAAGTATTGATTTATCAAATATGGTGATTGTTAATGAAATTCAGGTTGAAATTGCAGGTGGATCACGTGGAACAGACGGTGAAGCTGCAACAATTGATACATCGGCAAATGTTGATATAGTTATTGAAATATTTGATGTTACAGCTATAAACGCAATTGCAAAAATTCCCGCTCAAGATATTGATGAAGTTGTTGGAATTGAATTGGATGGAGATGTGATTTTACATGAGGCTGTAGTTGCTGAAGGAGATTATAAAATTACAGTCAATTTTTCAAATTCAATCGACCTTGATATTGGGGTAGTTGTTTCTTGTGATGATTTGATTTTGGCTGGAGATCAAGATACATTTTCAAGAGAATTAGTAATTCCACGAAGTGGCGGTAATGGCTTAGTTTCAGATTATACTGAAATAATTGATATTAGCGGAGCAACAATTGGACATGGAGCAATTCTTGATTCAATTTTTGTAAATATAAGCGGGTTTACAAATGATACAGGTGATGATTATAGAGAAGTTGATTCGTCTGATTTTTTTGCAAGTGAAGTAAATGTAGAAGCATTGGAATTTTCATTAATTACCGGTACATTGCCTCCACGTGAGGAAGATCCAATAGAAAATGAGGAAGAATTGGATATTGAATATCCATACATCTCCGGAGATTTTTCCTTGGTTGGCTATAGCGAAATCAGATTTGAAGTAGATACACCTGTTTATACGGAAATGGATATGAACATATTAGCAAAGAATGAAACCAATAATGAGGAAATTATGTTGTTGGATCTAGATACCGGTTTAGTTCCAAGTATTTCAATTCCGGCTGGATCTTCTACAATTATTTTTGATTCTGAGCACTATAATATAAATGAAATGGTATCAATTTTACCCGAAAGTTTTAGTTACAATCTCATTCCAATTATAGGACATGAAACAGAAATTTTTACATTTGAACAAAATGAGAAAATTGAAGCAAATATATTTATAGAATCGGAATTAGACATTTTGGCCGATTGTGTATTCATTCCTAAAGATGAAGATGGCAAGCCCAATATTCAAGAAGTAGATACAGAATCTTTTACGGAAAAAGAGCATGATGCTTTTGTTTCCGGACAATTTAGGTTAAATTATGAAAATACAATGGGAGTTTCAGTTGGAACAAAATTACTTATATCTTCTCAAAGAATTGATGATTTTGAACAAATTATCGCAAGTGATCCAAGTATATTTACAATTATAGATATTCCTTTAATAAGCCAAACAACAGATGATAATTCCAATGAAATTTCAGTTAATTTAACCAAATCGCAATTGGATGTTCTGTTAGCTGATAAAGTTTACATTGTTCCTAAACTACAAGTGTATAGTGAAGCAGGAACACCAATTTCAGGCTCTATGAAATTTAGAGGTATAGCTGATTTGGTATTAAAAGTGAATAATGATTTGGTTGAGGATTAGGAGGAATTATGAAAAAGCAAATAGCATTGATTATTATTATCTTAATCAGTATTCAACTTATGGCTGAATTTCAGTTTTTCCAGAATCCTGCCGAATTGGCACAAAATGAAGAGGTTGAAATTAGCATTCCGGTTTTTAATATGGGTTTCAATGTTAAAAATTCTTTGTTTAACTTTAACACTGTAGATATATTTGATACTTCGAAATATCAAAATGGAGAACTGATGAGTGATAAAGACAAAGATATTTTCACATCCGGTGATCTGAATATGGATATGAATTTTGACATGGAACTATTTGGCTTGAAATATAATAACTGGAAATTTTCGACAAGTTTGATTAATTTCGCCGATTTACATCTCTTAGATAAGCAGTTTAGCGAGATTATCTTTTATGGAAATGAATTGGATAAAATTTATAAGACGGATGCGGGTGGCGGAAGCTATGGCTACGCATTTGTTAGAAATAGAATTGAATTTGGTATTCCTAAAAAATTTACTTTAGGAATGATTCATCCTTCTGTAGATAGCTATCTTCAAAAAAGTAAATGGGGAGTGGTTATTAATGCCATGCCAATCCATTTTGGAACAAACCTAAATTTTGATTATTCTTTAGCTATGGCAAAAGTAATTTCAAGAAAACAAAGATTTGGTTCATTAAGTGATTATTCTTTTTATGATTATCAAATCGAAGCAAAATATACAGATTTTGACTCAAATGGAAAATTCAATCTCAGTTATGGTTTGGCTACTGAGATTGATGTTTTGGAAAACTGTTCTGTCCATTTTATCTTAGATGATCTTTTTGCGAAATTATCTTTTAAAGATTTAGCAGGAGTTAACTATCAGGCAACTTTTATTGATAGTTTGGATTATATGAACGAAGATTATGAGGCTTTTGATGAATCTACGGAAAATGATTCTATTCGCTATTCTTCTTCAGAAATAGACATTAAACCCGGTATTGTTTTTGGTGTGGAATATTATCCAATAGAAAAATTGCAACTGCAAATAAAAATCGATAATCGCAAGTATAGCATTAATAGAGGATTTTCATTTGCGGTAGGTTATAAAATTGCTCAATATCTACCAATAAAATTGATTCTTGGAACAAATAATGATTCTTTCAAATCTGAAATTCAAACCGGATTAAATTTCGCACATTACGATTTTGATTTGGCTTTTAGCAATAGTGGCGGGCTTTTTAACTCTGCAAAAGGAATTGGATTTAGGACAGGAATGAAAATAAAATTCTAATAAAAAAACTCCCATTTGAGTGAACTCATGTGGGAGTTTTTGCGTTTGCAAAATGTATGGGAATTATAATAATCCCCAGCGTTTTCTAAAATAAATTTCTAAGCAAAATGTTATGATAAATAGGATAATTAACCAAATATTTTTATAAATTGGAATTTGATAATTTAATTCTTTTTCTGTTGGTTTATCGGTGAATTCTATCTTTTTATAATTCTCATCATTTATCAATTTCCCATTTGTTGCTTGGCAAATATAAGATGAATTTGTTCTATTCAAACCAAGATCATTGCTTTCAAGATTCCCTGCCAAAACAAGAAACTCTCCGGAACTTTTCTTACCTGTTTTATCATCGATAATATTATAACTGTAATTTCCTTTTTCTAAGTTTTCGAACTCAACTATGTGCCTATTTGATCGATTGATTAGATATTGCTCGGAAATTAATTTATCGTCCTTAAATAGATTAATCTTAGCATTTAAATCTTGAACAAAATTCAAACGCTCGTCATAGGCAATAAGCTCGATTTTAACGGTTTCACCTTCCAAATAACTACTCTTATCGCTATACGAAATAAAACTATCATTTGCTTTATTTCCTAACCAATTGGTGATATTAATAACAAAATCATTGTATTTGGAATTCTTATCAAACATTTTCCAACGCCACAAATTGTGTCCGCAAATTTGTAATGTCTTTCCGGGAAAATCTGAAAATATTATTGCAGGAGAATGTTCATCGTTTTGGTAAAAAGCTAAAACTTCTGCTCCCGGTTTTGCTGAAATATATTTGTAAGTTAATGGTGGAATCTTATCTGTCTCAAATTCAAAACTGGCATATTGTTTTGCTAAATCACTTAACTTAATAGTAGAAGTGAAGCTACTTCGTATTCTGGAAAGTTTGGAAGGTAAATATTGGCTAAATTGCTTTTGATAATCACCGATGAAAATTAATGAACCACCTCTTGAAAAATAGTTATCAAATAATCGTAACTCATGATTTTGGAAATAAAGATTTTTAGTATTAAAAATCACCAAAAGATCGACATCGGATAATTTTTCAGATAAATCTACAGTTTTGTTTTTCTCTAGCAAAGTACCTTTTTTTATCAGTAAATTAGTGGAAAATTTTTCATCAGTTGCTAAAGCTGAAATAAAATATTTGATGTCCCAATTTAAATGATCAGCGATAATTAATATTTTTTTATGGTTTTCATTAACCATAACTGCAGTTTCAACTTTGTTGTTTTGCTTGTTGTGCTCAGTTAAGTTTTCGCTGAAAATCTCAGCTGAGAGCATCTGTAATCCAACTTGATTAAAACTTATATCAAAATTTATATCTTGAATATTTTGTTTTGTAAAATCAACAGTTTTCTTTTCTGTTTTACCATTATAGTTCAGTTTTACAATAGCTTTACCGGTAAAATTACGTGAGTTCACTTTGATATTTATGGGATTTATTTCATCTAAAAAAGCAGTTTCGTTTTTCTCAATTTCAATAATTGAAAGATCACTATCATCAAATTTGATGTTAGGAACAACACAATTAATTGGAATATTTAATTTTGAAAATATTTCAAAATTATCATCATCAAACCAGCAATCGGAAAGTAATATAATTTCATTTATCTCTGAAGCTTTGTGTTTGTTCAAT
>JAMOPB010000199.1 GCA_027064945.1 Candidatus Cloacimonadota bacterium | reverse complement strand
TTTGCGCATGCAATATTACTCATTATATTTCCTCCTTAATGTTTTAACATCGTATGCCAGAAATCAAACATATCAATTAACATCAATAATTTTTCTTTAAACTCCTCCGCATTCACACTTTTTAATTTATCAAATTCATTAACACCAAAGATTCCTGCAAATTGATCTTTATCATCTTTTAATTCCAATACATTTACAAATGCGGAAATCATAAATTGCCTCAATGATTCCGAATCTTCCCAATCCTCCATTTTGGCATAAATCAATGAAATCAATTTCTGCAATTTTGAAGATGATTTCTTATCCTGTAAGAAAAATTCTTTGAATTTTTCAAAATACTGCCAATCATTCAAATCATAGGGACGCATCTGTCGTGTTTTCAAATACCGTTTTCCGGTTTTTTCATTATAATAAATGTCGTTCCTTCTTGTATTTGTATCCAGAAATTCAAAATCAACTGTATTCGGATAAATTTTGAATTTATCCATGTTTGCAACAGCAACATTCTGTGTTGTATCAAGCCAAATTTTTTTATTTTTTTCAGGATAAAGGTAAAATTCATATTTTCCTTCATTTTCAATTTTTTCAAAAAGAGAATAAAAATTTTCACACAATTCTGTGTTTTCAGGATTTTCTCGACGATTAAACTTCTCCTGCCTTACTCTAAAATCTTCTGCAGAAATTTCCTTGCCAAGCTTATCCCATTCAACTCCGTCTCTTCTAATTTTTCTTAATGCTTTAATTCCAATATAAAGAGGTTTTTTGTAATTCTGAACAATAATTCCTATATGTAAAGGAAGTTTCCCGTAAACCCATTTGAAATTTTTGTAATACTCATCTTGCACATTTCTTATTAACTCAGGCAAATTCTCAGCTGGAATAATAAACTGCCAGCTTATTGGTGTGGGTTTGAGGATGGTAAAATAGGGTTTGTAAGTTTCAATATTGATATCTTCAATACTATCATCATTGAACTCAATGGTGTGATGCTCCTTTTTTTTATTATAAATTTCAACTTTTTTGATCTTTTTTATTATTAAAGCTTTAATATCATTTTTTACACTTCTAAAATTTTCTTCACTAAAAGTTTTTAACTCTTTACCTAGATAATTAGCTATTTTTTCAATTGAAGTGATCGTTCTTATCTCATTTCCGCTCTTCCAGAAAAGCATTTCTCCAGATCTATATTCCCCATCTTCATACCTATCATCATCTTCTAAAGTGATAACAATTCTTTTTCTGCGTTCATCAGGTAGTTTTATTAATTCATCTATCAATTTAGTTTCCAGTTCTTCAAATAATTCTCTCATTGTTTCCCAGATTCTTCTTAGTCTTGCGGGTGAAGGATTCTTACGGAGGAGGAACTGGAGAAGGATTTGGGAAAGAAATTTTATATCATTATCATTTAAGTTTTCCCAATAAATTTTTTTACCATCAAAATCAATTTTTTGTTTTAACGCCTTATTATACGAATTATCCCAATCCCTTAATTCTTTATAAATAAATTCTTCCCATTTAGAACCTATGGAACGCTCAAGTAAAGTATTGTATATCTGCATAACTATAAAACCAAAACTAAAAGAATCTTTGATAAATGAAGTGAGACTGCTATCTTGGAAAACATTTTGATTTTTGAATCTTTTGTCTGTTATATCAAAGTTAGAACTAACAGAAAAAGAATTGTCAATAAAACTTATCCAATCATTAATACTTTTCCCGAATACTATTAATGTATAATCCAAACACCTAAAAAATAAATTTTTTAATTCCTTTTCTCTTTCTTTCAAATTGTTTAGTTGTTGAGTTAAGATTTTTCTAATAGTTTTATTTTTTAAAACAGATTCAAAAGGTCTTTGAATTCCGTTTTTATCGAATAATTTAATAAAGTTACTAATCTCACTACTATTATTAAAATTTTTTAATAAATCAAATTTTGTAATCTTTGTAATTCTATTAAATATTTTTTCTAAATCCGAGAAGTAATTTTTGAAATCTTCATTCCTCACCAACAAACTATTAACCAAATCCCCATTCAACCACTTTCCAAGCTCAAACTTCAAAGTAACAAGTGCCACTCTTCCGTTTTTATCCTGTAATTCATCAAGCCAGATGGTTTCTCCTTCTGCTTTCCTTAGCCAATCCCTTACCTGTGCGTGATGAAATCTTTTATGGCAGGTTTCACATATTGGAGGATCATTTCTTTTATCCAAATCACTTCTAAAAACAAGACGAATTTTACATATAGGGCAAATTCCAATTGAAGTATTTGGTTTTTTATTGTTTTCATCATCTTCATTAACAAAATTTTTTTCAGGATGAACATAATGCCTTTCTTTTTTCTCTTCTTCTTCAGGAAATTCGATTTCTTCTAATGTAACATTCGGAAGTCTTTTATATTCAGCCTTTAAAAAATTCTCTTTTGCTTTTTCAACAAGATGTCCTAAATTCATTAAACCTCTGGAAGGTTCTGTAAGAAAAATAGCAGGATAAATTTCATCTTCAAAATTATTTGAAAAGATATCTTGAATTTTCTCCTTTATCTTATCTAAATCGCCATTAAGCTTATAAAAA
>JAMOPB010000198.1 GCA_027064945.1 Candidatus Cloacimonadota bacterium | reverse complement strand
ACATATTGCCGGCTTTTTAAATGCGACAGCTCTCACTAAATTTGCTGTTTTTCTTCCCACGCCGGGTAATTCACATAACTCGTCAATAGTATCGGGAACTGTTCCATTGAACTTTTCTTCTAAAATATAAGGCATTTTTTGTAAGTATTTTGCTTTATTTCGATAAAATCCTACAGGATAAATCATTTTTTCCAATTCTTCCAAACTGTATTTTTTTAAATCTTCATAAGAATCAATTTGCTTGAATAATCTTGTTACAACTGCGGAAGTAGTTTGATCCTTTGTCCTGGCACTTAATAGTGTTGTAATCAAAATCTTGAAGGGATCTTTTGTTTGAGCTTCGATCAATTCTACAACTGGGGTTTGGAATGTGTGAAATCTTCTTTCCAACTCATGATAGACTATATCTATTGTATTCATATTTTTCTCCAATTTTTATATATTGTATTAAATATTTAATTCGGAAAACAGTATGAAACTGTCAAAGAATTAATATGCGAAGTTTTAATAACTAATCTTTCCGACTTGCTTTAACCATTTGAAAAATAAGCTTTTCTAAAAAATAATTATTCCGTTTTTCTTACTTCACAATCTCTGATATCCTGTTTTTATATCGCTTATACTTTTCTTTTTGTAAATTATACTTGACATATTATCATCTGTAATGGACATTGCAGTTGAGGTAAATAAAATGAAATTGAGAAATTATTTAAAAGTTTGGAGAGCAAAGCGAAATATCACTCAAGCCGATCTGGCAAAAAAGGTTGGTTTAAGCAGACAAACCATCAATTCCATTGAGAAAGGGAAATTCATTCCGTCTGTCCTGAGTGCGATGAAAATCGCCAAGTTCTTTGAAACCAACATTGAAGAAATCTTTTACATGGAGGAGTAAAATGACATTAAAAGGGAACTATCAGTTTATGTTTATTGGTCAACTATTGGCCGGTATTTTGGCTTATTTAGCTATGTTAAAATTTGGAACTATAGGAATCATTATTGGTTTTATACCTTTTCTATTTGCATTAATTGCAGTTCATAAAAGACACATACCGGATGAACGGGAAACTTCATTGATACAAAAAACAGATTCCTTGCAGGGAATTGTAGTAACATTAATAATGGCAATGGTTTATATGTATTTTCCTCAATTGAATTGGTTTTACGTCTTTGTGGCTTCGATTAGTATTGTCAGAGGAATTATCGGTTTAATACTATTTACTGCAAACTAGATTCCGGTCTTTCAAACAGAAGATCAAGGGTATCTACACCATAAAATGGGATTTTAGAAATTTGTCTTTGATGTAGGTACCTTTGATATCTACGCAGGATATGCAAAAACCATGATGAAATGGAGCATAATAAGAAAAATACAGTAAGAAAGTCTTGATATCTAGGAACTGAAAAATTAGAATTTGGGAAAACTTTGAAAGCCCTAGCTATCAATGTGTCAGAATTATAAAATATTTGGGAAGAGTGGCGGAAATCACTATTTTTTAAATTTACCTTCAACTTTCATATAATGAACGAATTTTTAGCTAAACTTGCTACCTAAAAATCCATTATTGGAGATTTATGGAATTATTATGTTTAGCAAAATTCTAGGAATAAAACTCTGAATAATTGTGATTAATATAAAATGTTTTTTAATAGGTAGTGAAGAAAATCTATCTTTTGGAAATGTGCTGAAAATTTGTGTAGATGTGCAAAAGATTGACACAATCTCAAGGCATTTTTTTTTTACTTTTACTTAAAAACTGTATCTATAAGGAATTATAATGACTTTGGAAGAGAAAAGAATTTTTTTTGAAATAGATTGTACTGAGCGTAAATTGTGGAACTTTACAGAAATATTTGGAAATGATAATCAAGTATATCTGGAAATTGGTAGCGGCATGGGTGAATTTTTGCGCATGCGAGCTTTGATAAATCATAACAGGAACTTTGTCGGTATCGAAATTAAAGATAAACGATTAAAACAGATTATTAATAACTTGGATGTGCAAAGGCACAGCAATGTAAGAGTTGCCAGACTTTTTGTCGATGATAAAGTAACTGAGGTTATTCCGGAAGGTTCGATTAAGAAAGTTTTTATCAATCATCCTGACCCTTGGCCCAAAAAGAAGCATCATAAAAATAGGTTGATTCAACCGGCTTTTATAGACACATTAAATAGAATAATGAAAAGAAAAGGAATAGTTTGGATAGCCACAGATGATCAAGATTACGCGAAATGGATTGTTGATAAATTTTCTGTTCGACCTGATTTTGAAAGTATGTATGAAGAGGGCTTTAGCCGAGATCCTGAGGCAGGACATATTGTTACTTATTTCGAAGAGATGAAGCGAAAAGAAGGTTTTCCTCCATATTTTCTAAAATTTAGGAAAAAATGTTCTTTGGAAAACATAAAACCAAATTTATCGGAAGATAAAAGGATAATGAAAAATGATTAATAACGAAAAATTAAAAGCAATATTACAAGCAAATCGTAAGAATAAAACATCACATTTTAGTGAATATGCAACTAGAGAAGAAAGTGCAATTAGAACTTATCAGGAGGGAGATGATTATATGAGATCTCCTTTTGCTATTGACCGTGACAGGATTTTGTATAGTGGAGCATATCGTCGATATCAAGGGAAAACTCAGGTTTTTTCTTTTACTAATATGTTTGATGAAGAGATGACAAATAGAAGCTTGCATACTACTTATGTATCTCAAATTGCCAGAACAATAGGACAAAATTTAGGATTAAATACAGAATTAATCGAAGCGATAGCTTTAGGTCATGATTTAGGACATACTCCTTTCGGACATGATGGTGAAGTTGCATTATCTGCTTGCTGCCAAAAATATGGAATCGGGCATTTTCATCATAATATCCAAAGTTTAAATGTGGTTGACTATATCACAAAACGAGGTAAGGGAATGAATCTGACTTTCCAAGTTAGAGATGGAATAATCTCTCATGATGGGGAAGTGCATAATACTCGCTTGATTCCTGATTGGAATAAAACGGAAGCTGAGATAAAAAAATATATTGAAAAGAAAAAAAACGGTGAAAAATATTCATGGATGCCGGCAACTATGGAAGGTTGTGTAGTTAGGATTTCAGATACAATTGCATATATCGGACAAGATATCGAAGATGCAATTCGGTATAAAATCTTAGATCCAAATGAAATTCCCAAAGAATGCACAGACTATCTTGGGAAAACAAACGGAGAAATAATTAACACTTTGGTTCAAAGCGTTATTCTAAATAGCTACGGCAAAGATTATATTGCATTTGATGAAAAAACAAGTTCCCAACTATTGAATTTGAAAAAGTTTAATTATCAAAGAATTTATACAAATCAGCATGTGAAAAATGCAAAAATTGTTATTAATAAAAGCATGAGCTTAATGTTCGATCAATATATGGAAGATTTAGAGCAAGAACGAACAGATTCAAAAATTTATTACCAGTTCTTAAATCATAAAAACAGAGAGTATATAGAAAAATTCAATAATGCTGAGAAAGTAAGAGATTTTATATCAACAATGACAGACCGTTATTTTAATGAAGAAGTAAAACATTATCTCTTGCCCGGTAGATATTTATAAAATTCTGTTTTTGCAGATTGCATTGGAAAGTTGACATAACAAGTTGTTTTTATTTTCTTACGCAGATATAAATTTTTGCAACTTTGATAGGAGAAAATTGATGGAATATAAAGAATATCTGAATGAATCTGAGGTTTTAGTTAATAAAATAAAAGATATTAGGAGGTTACTTTGACACTGCCGGTATGCAGGAAAAAGTAGCTGATTTAGAAAAAAAAATGAATGAGCCGGATTTTTGGAATAATTCCCAAAATGCTCAAAAAGTTATAAAAGAATCCAATAGAATAAAATCGCAATTAGAGGCTGATGCTATCTTGCTCGATATCCAAGAAGAACAAGAAACTTATCAGCTGATGTTGGAAGAAGATTTTAGCGAAAGTTTGCTGTCTGAAGCTGTAGAAGTTTTGGAACGTTCTATTCCTAAAGTAAATAAAGCCGAAGTTCGTTTTCTTTTAAATGGGAAAACAGATAGTAACAGCGCTATTTTAACAATTCATCCCGGTGCCGGAGGAACAGAATCTCAAGATTGGGCAGAGATGCTTTTCCGTATGTACAAGCGTTGGGCAGATAAAAACGAATATAAGTTTGAAGTAATCGATATAATTAATGGTGAAGAAGCAGGACTAAAAAGTGTAACTGTTGAAATTATCGGAGATTATGTTTATGGATATCTGAAAAGTGAAATTGGAATCCATCGTTTAGTTAGAATTTCTCCATTTAATGCTCAAGGTAAAAGACAAACTTCATTTGCATCAGTTTTTGTTTATCCTATGATTGATGATGATATTGAAATCGAGATAAATCAAGCAGATTTAAGAATTGATACTTACCGCTCTTCAGGCAAAGGCGGGCAAGGTGTAAATACCACAGACTCCGCAGTAAGAATTACTCACATTCCTACCAATATTGTTGTTCAATGTCAAAATCAAAGATCACAAATAAAAAATCGTGAAGCTGCTATGCAAGTTTTAAAAGCTAGATTATATCAATATTATGAAGAAGAGCGTGAAAAAGAACGTGCAAAAGTTGAAGGTTCTAAAACCGATATTGGTTGGGGAAATCAGATCAGATCTTATGTTTTCCATCCTTATCAAATGGTAAAAGATCATCGAACCAATTATGAGACCGGAAATATTAGTATGGTTATGGATGGTAATTTAGACGAGTTTATGAACGCATACCTTAAATTTGTGGCGGAGAATAATTGATTCCTATGAATAAATTAGAAGAATTAGAAAAAAAAGTTACAGCAAGCCCATTGCCAAAGCATATTGCCATAATTATGGATGGAAACGGACGTTGGGCAAAAATGCATAAACAAAAAAGAATTTTTGGACATAAGGCAGGAGTTGATGCGTTAAGAAGAGTTGTAGAAATTGCAGGAGATATCAATTTGGAATATCTCACTGTTTATGCTTTTTCCACAGAAAATTGGGGAAGAAGTAAAACAGAAGTGAATTATCTTCTGAAATTAATAATGGATTCATTGAATAAAGAGATCGAAGAACTAAGAAAAAATAATGTAAACATAAGATTTATTGGCAGTGAAAAAGAATTAAGCGCCAATTATAATAAAAAAGTAATAGAAACTTGTAAAAAAAGTTGGGATAATGACGGGTTGAAATTTAATATAGCAATGAATTATGGAAGCCGTCGTGAAATTTTTGAAGCATTTCTAAAAATGCATAGTGAGATTGAAAAAGGGAAACTTTCTATTGGTGAGATGGATGAAGACACAATTTCAAACTATCTTTATACAGCCAATATGCCTGATCCGGAATTAATAATTCGAACTTCAGGTGAGCAAAGATTATCCAATTTTCTAATTTGGCAAAGTGCATATGCAGAATTTTGGTTTACAAATACTTTATGGCCCGATTTTTCGAAAGAAGAATTTTTACAAGCAATAGCAGATTTTCAAACAAGAGAACGAAGATTTGGTAAAAGATAAAGGAATTTTAAAAATGGAATTAATTAAAAGAACCGGTGTAGCACTTGTATTTATACCTTTGTTGCTATTTATATTTAGCTCTGGCGGATATTGGCTTGCCGGTTTTGTGGCTGCGATTACTTTTATCAGCCTTATGGAAATGCGTTTGATGGCAAAAGAAAAGGATATTGATATTCCTTGGATTGTGATACTTTTAGGAATGATAGTTTATTTTGCTTCTATTTATGGAGATCAACTATATATTTTATCTTCAATTTTCTTACTTTTCACAGTTGTAACAGCTATTGATTTATTTAGTAATAGATTGGAAAATGCTGCTACACGGATAGCATTCAGTTTGCTTGCCACTGTTTATGTTGCTTTTTTTATGTCCGCAATTTATAAAGTAAGTGAATTAAATAACGGACCACGTCTTATTACAGGTTTATTAATAATTACTTGGATTACGGATTCTGCTGCCTATTTTGTTGGAATGAATCTTGGTAAGCATCGAGGCGTATTTAAAGCAAGTCCTAAAAAATCGATTGAAGGTTTTATAGGTGGTATTGTATTTGCCTTTATCAGTGCATTTGCGTATAAATATGTGAAGGATATTACAATAACTCAAGCAATATTTATGGCTATTGCAGCAGGCTTTTTCGGTCAATTTGGTGATTTGATAGAATCTGTTATTAAAAGGGATTTTGGAGTAAAAGATAGCGGTTCATTGTTGCCCGGTCATGGCGGAATTTTAGACCGCTTTGACAGTTTAATGATTTCAGCTCCTGCTTTCCTATTAATGTTAATCTTTATTAATTAGAAAAAAAAAGAGAAAAAATAGATGATAGAATATGTTGATGAAGATTTTGGGTTCTTTAAGGAAGAATTCAAAACTGATAAAAATCTAAGCAAAATATTGTTAGTTACCGGTGGCGCCGGTTTTATCGGAGCCAATTTCATTTCTTATATTTTGGATAATTATCCTGAATATAGAGTGATAAATTTTGATAAGCTCACTTATGCAGGAAATTTAAATAATCTAAGTTTAATCGAGAATAATCCGAATTATGTTTTTATGAAAGGCGATATTGCCAATAAGAAAGATGTAAAAAACGTTTATGAAGAATTTAATCCTGATTTTGTTGTCCATTTTGCTGCGGAATCTCATGTTGATCGCAGTATTATAAATCCGGATATATTTTTAGAAACAAATGTAATCGGAACGCAAAATTTATTGAATTTTGCCCGAGAACATAAAATCGAGAAATTTGTTTTAATCTCTACAGATGAAGTTTATGGCTCTGTAGAAAAAGGACATAGCAGTATAGAAACCGATCGTATGGAACCAAATAATCCATATTCGGCAAGTAAGGCGGCAGCCGAATTTTTAATTCGTGTTGCTCATCAAACTTACGGTCAAAGGGTTAATGTTGTTAGATCTTGCAATAATTATGGTCGATATCAATTCCCAGAAAAAATAATCCCAAAAATAATTTGCAATGCAATGCAAGATAAACCTATACCTATTTATGGAGATGGGAAAAATAGTCGAAGTTGGCTAAATGTTAAAGATCATTGCGCAGCGATAGATGTAGTTTTGCATTCAGGAAAATCAGGAGAAATTTATAATGTTGCTGCTAAAAATGAAATTTCCAATATAGATTTGGCAGAAAAGATTCTTAAAAAAATGGGGAAACCACTGGATCTGATCGAATTTGTTTTCGATCGTCCCGGCCATGATAAAAGATATTCTGTAAATGCAAACAAAATACACAATCAATTAGGTTGGTCTCCTAAAATAAATTTTGATGACGGATTAGACGAAACTATAAGTTGGTATCTCATACATCAGGATTGGGTAAAAGATGTGATAAGTGGTGAATATATGAATTGCTATCAAAAAAATGGAGCAGGAATAAAATGAAGAGAATTATAATCTTATTATTTTTAGGAACAGTATTAAATGGATGTTCCACATTTTATAATCTGCAATATAAAATATATAAACGGGGAAAAAAAGATGCTTCCATAGAAGTTACCGAAGAAAAGAACGACGAAAATCTTGAACTGTTAAAACTAAAGGATATGGAGATTGACTCTTTATATAAAGAGTTACAAACATATCAATTTATTACTGATTCGCTTTACACAGCTCTTGAAATTGCTAATTCCAGAGTTGCTGTTAACAAAGGTTTTGTAATTCCGGATTCAATTGAATTTGCCGGAAGAATTTTTGATCTTAGCAATGAACGCTTTTATCATCGCTTCGAAGAAATATATAAATTTGAGTTAAAATCCGCTCATAAATATATTCCCCGAAGTGGGAAATATTTTAGTTATTTTGATAGTGTGTTTGCTAAAGCAGGAATTCCTTTGGATGCGAAATATTTAGCAATTGCAGAAAGCAATTTATCACCTTTGGCCGGTTCCAGAGTTGGTGCTCGAGGAATTTGGCAATTTATGCCTGCCACTGCAAAAGGCTTTGGAATGCGGATAAATGATTTTATCGATGATAGACAAAACGTTTTTATCTCTACTGAAAAAGCAGCAAGTTTGCTAAAAAATAATTACAGTTATCTAAAAGATCGCGGAGCAGAAGATTGGCTTTTGGCAATGTGCGCTTATAATGCAGGAGCTGGTAGCATTGCACGGATTATTCGTCAACAAGGCGGAGATAATTTCTTCGATTTGATTATGCAAGTTGACGAAACTAATAAATATGTTTGGCGAGCAGTTGCCATCAAAATGATTTTTGAAAATGAAGAAGAGATTTTCGGGAAAAAATTCGAGCGGGAAAAACCGATACTTTCCAAGATAAAATTTGAACGATTAGAGCTAAAAGGTTATTATAAAATTGATGAATGGGCAAAATATCAAGGTACAAATATCAGCCGAGTTTGGCAGTTAAATCCTTGGATTAAAATTTATGAAAGAAAACGTAAAAAATATTCGGCTGTAACTGATGTTGTATTACCTCCGGGAAAATATGAGATCGCTGTTCCTATAGATGCTGTTAAAAATGAAATGAAGTTAGCTGAATTAGATAAAAAATTCCAAAAAAAGAATGCCGGATATTTTACCGAGCATATTGTGAAAAAAGGAGATAATTTATCTAAAATAGCCCATAAATACAAAACTACTGTTAAAAATATTAAAAGCATAAACGGTTTAACTTCCAATGTTATCTATCCCGGACAAAAACTGAAATTGGTGGGAAAACCGATTAATAAAACAAAAATTTATGTTGTTAAACGAGGTGATTCTGTTGGTGGAATTGCCAATAAATTGGGAGTAAAAACTGCTACGTTGATTCAAAAAAATAAACTTAAGAAAAAAACTAACGGTGTTGTGCTGATTTATCCAGGCCAAAAGCTATATTATTAATTGTAACATATTTGCATAATAACGTTAAGATGAATAACTCACAGCAAAGAATTTTTGAAATACGAAGAATGGAATTTTCCGATCTTAAAGACGTATTAAGATTAGAAAAAGAGATTTTTAGTGATGCGTGGAATGAAGCAATGTTTTCTGAGGAAATAACAAAACACGATGCTTTTGTGCTATACTCGGGAAATGAGATTGTCGGCTATATTTGCGGTTGGCTTTTGTATGAAGAATACAATATCACCAATGTAGCAATTGATCCTGAATTTCAAAAAATGGGATTAGGAACGAAATTAGTAAAATTTGTTATTGAGTATGTTGCTGAAAAGAAATGTCCGATAATTTTTTTGGAAGTTAGAGAAAGCAATTATGCTGCAATAAATTTATATGAGAAAAATGGTTTTAGTATTGTTGGAAAAAGAAAAAAATATTATAAAAATCCCGAAGAAGATGCGCTTCTGATGGTGCTTTCGGTCAAGGAAACTAATGAAAGGTAAATTTATTACATTTGAAGGAGTAGAAGGTTGCGGAAAATCTACTCAGACTAGGCTGTTAAAAGAATTTTTAGAAAATAAAAACATTGATGTTTTAGCGACAAGAGAACCCGGGGGACCCAAGATTTCCGAGATGATAAGAAAACTTCTTTTGGATCCTGAAAATAAAGAAATGTTGCCTGAAACTGAGATGTTACTTTATATGGCATCAAGAAGCCAACATACAGGGGAATGGATTTTGCCTGCATTAAATTCAGGTAAATTTGTGATTTGTGATCGTTTCTACGATTCTACAATTGCGTATCAAGGCGCTGCTAGGAATTTGGATAGGAAAATGATTGATATGATCAGAGTGTATGCTACTTATGGCTTAGAACCTGATCTAACCATTTTGATTGATACTCCTGCAGAAGTCGGGTTAAGTAGAATCTCCGGAAGAGCTATTGATAGATTAGAACAAGAATCCTTATCTTTCCACAAAAAAGTTAGACAAGGATATTTGGATATTGCAAAAGCTGAGCCGGAGCGTTTTTTAGTGATAGATGGAGAGCAGGAAATTGGTGCTATCCAAGAAGATATAAGAAATAAAATTCTAGAAATAATGAGGTAAACTATGAAAATGAACAAGAGCAAGTTGATTTTATCTGTTAGTGTTTTGGGTTGGGTGCTAATAGCATTTATTCTTTTCGGAACATCTAGAGCTGATGCAGCAAATGATGCAAATAATGAAAACATCTATAAAAAGATGCGATTATTTACGGAAGTTTTCTCAAAAGTAAAAGATAATTATGTCGAAGAACTTACAGTAGATGAACTAATTGATTCTGCAATTAAAGGTATGCTTGATGAAGCCGATCCACATACTGTATTTTTCAAACCGGACGACTTTGAAAAATTTACTACAAGCACTCAAGGAGAATTTGGAGGATTAGGAATTTCTATCGATAAAAAAGGTGACTACATAACAGTTGTTTCACCTATTGAAGGGACTCCAGCTTATAGAATGGGTATTCATGCCGGAGATAAAATCAGTAAAGTTGATGGCAAAAGTGTGGTTGGAATGGAAACTGACGAATCAATTAAATTGATGCGTGGCAAGCCGGGAACTAAAGTTGTTATTTCTATCATTCGTCCCGGTGTGGAAGGTGAAATGGAATTTGAGATTGTTCGTGATATTATCAAAATTGATAGTGTCCCTTATGCTTTTGTTACAGATAACAATGTTGGTTATATTCGCATAAGACAATTTAATAAAAATACTACTACAGAATTACGTGAAGCATTAGCAGAAGTAGAAAGTGAAAACATAAAAGGCTTGTTGATTGATTTGCGCGCTAATCCGGGCGGATTGCTTTCTGAGGCAGTGAATGCGGTGAATGAATTTATAGGAAAAGGCAAACGTGTTGTATTTACCAAGGGTCGTGCTTACGGAACAAATGAAGAATATTTCACTCGCTATGAAACAAAAGATAGAGAATATCCGATTGTGATCTTAGTAAACGAAGCTTCAGCAAGTGCTTCCGAAATCTTTGCCGGCTCTATGCAAGATTATGATAAAGGATTAGTTGTTGGAAAAACTACATTCGGGAAAGGTTCAGTTCAACGTCTATTCCCACTTTCTGATGGAAATGGAATTAAAATTACTACTGCAAAATATTACATTAATTCCGGTCGTTGTATTCACAAAGATATTAATGATAAATTGTATAAAGATCCAAGAGTTTTAAGCGGTGAAATGACTTTAGAAGAGATTCGAAAACTACAAGAAGAAGCTGTTGAAAAAAGTAGAGATCACGTTTATCATACCATTTCAGGTCGCGTAGTTTATGGCGGCGGTGGTATAAATCCTGATCTTGAGATTGAGCAATCTCGTCTTACTGATTTCGGTGTGGAATTAAGAAGAAATAATACATTCTTTAACTTCACAGTTGATTATATGAAAGATCATGAAGCTGAAGTAACAGAAGATTTTGTTGCTGATGAAAAACTGATGGATGATTTCTTTGATTATGTGAAAAAACAAGATATCGAGTTTACCGAAGCTGAAATCGATAGCGTTTTTGATTGGGTGAAAACATCTATCGAAAGTGGTGTTATCGAAAAGAAATTTGGCATTGAAGCCGGATATAAACGTGGAATCGAGCAAGATACTCAACTGCAAGAAGCTTTGGCTATTTTTGATAAATTCGATAATTTGGAAGATATGTTTGAATATTCTTCTCAAATGCAAAATAATAAGAAATAATAGTTCGATTTGAATTAATTGCCTTTGATCTTTTTTTAGTTCAGAGGCAATTTTTATTAGGAATATACCACAAAGGATAAATCATGCAGTTTAAAAATTATGATAAGATTCTAAGCTCAAAAAACAACCTGTTACAAGTTTATTTTGAATTCGCACAATTAAAAAATCTATTGCGGCAAGGTTGGTTGCAAGGCGGTTTGTCGGAAAAAAAATGCGAATCTGTTGCCGATCATAGTTTTGCTTCGGCAATTTTAGCGTGGTTAGTTGCAGATGAATATAGACCGGATTTGGATATTGAAAAAATTATTAAGATGGCTTTATTGCACGAAGTTGGCGAAATTTATGCAGGTGATTTAACCCCTAATGATGATGTTAGCCCAAATGAAAAATTCCTTTTGGAATATAGCTCAATGAAAAAAGTTCTTAGTAAACTACCAAACTCCAAAGCTTGGTGCGAGTTGTGGGAAGAATTTGATCGTGGTAAAACTCCTGAAGCTGCTTTTGTAAAACAAATCGATAAATTGGAAATGGCATTACAGGCAAAAATCTATGAAAAAAATAATGAGTTCCAAGCTGAAGGTTTTTTTGAATCTGCTCAAAAAGTTATGGATTCCGATGAATTTAAAATACTGTTTGCCGAGATGTTAGAGGGATAAGTTTTATAAGGAGTTTTTATGAAAATAATTTCTTGGAATGTGAACGGCTTGCGAGCTGCTGTTAAAAAAGATTTTATAGGTTATTTGAAAACTGAAAATCCTGATATTATTGGATTGCAAGAAACAAAATTACAAGAAGAGCAAATTCCTATAGAAATTTTAGAATTGGAAGGATATTATAAATATTGGAATAGTGCTGAACGCAAAGGTTATTCCGGTGTAGCAATTTTTTCTAAGACAGAACCGATAAAAGTTTCTTATGATATGGGAATAGAACGCTTTGATAAAGAAGGGAGATTTATTCTTACTGAATTTGATAATTTCCAATTAATAAATTGTTATTTTCCTAATGGACAGAAGGATGATGAACGCCTTCAATACAAATTAGATTTTTACGATCGGATGTTGGAAATTATGGATGAGATTGTAAAAAGCGGGAAAAATGTTATCGTATGCGGGGATTATAATACTGCTCATAAAGAAATTGATCTGAAAAACCCTGTGCCAAATTCCAAAGTTTCAGGTTTCTTGCCAATTGAGCGAGCCTGGATAGATAAGCTTATAGATCATGGCTACGTTGATACATTTCGCGAATTTGTGCAGGAACCACATCAATATTCTTGGTGGAGTTATAGATTCAATGCCAGAAAGAATAATGCAGGTTGGCGAATCGATTATTTCTTTGTAAACAAAGATTTTATGCCCCAAGTGAAAGATGCTTTTATCCAACAAGATGTATTGGGCAGCGATCATTGCCCGATAGGAATCGAATTATGTGGAAAATAAACGAAGATTTAGATATTATAATTGCAATGGCCGAGATAGAAAATGTATCTATGCCGGATGATAAAACGGCTTTCGAAGAATTGATTAAATTAGCGGGAAAGTATCATCACCAGTTTAGTGGTATTTCAATTGGTTCTGTTCCCGGAGTTTCGGAAGTTAGGAAGTTTTTTCGTAAGATAGGAATTGATCCGACAAAGCATAGACCCAGCAGTGAAGCGCTCTTGAATAGAGCAATTAAACAAAAGAACTTTAATCAAATTAATCCGATTGTAGATGTTTGTAACTGGTGCAGCCTGGAATTTTTATTGCCTTTATGTGCATACGATTCCGATAAAAT
>JAMOPB010000197.1 GCA_027064945.1 Candidatus Cloacimonadota bacterium | reverse complement strand
AAGTCAACATCTGCCAAAATATCGCTATCATTCTTTTGGAATTGGGATAAATACCAATATTGATGAATTCCCGGATGATTTGAAAGAGATCGGCATTTCTCTTTCTGATAGTTTACATTTTCAGATTGATAACAAAAAACTCACTACAAAAATCTTTGATATCTTCTCACATGATTTCCCCACATTTGTAGAAAATGGTTTGGATTTGGAATATTATAATAGATTTTCTTTATTGAAAAATAAAGAAGTGACTATCGATACCGATTTTGCTGTTTATTCAGGAGTTTGTAGAGGTATCAATAAAAACGGTGCAATCATTTTACAATTACCATCAAAGATGAATCAACCTTTCTTTGCAGGTAGTATTGTAGATTGGAAATAAAAAATTACTTCAAATAAAAATAGCCATCCGGAATTTGGATGGCTATTTTATTTTATATGTTATCTATCAGATTATAAGTTTGCAAATGGATTATCTTCCATTACTTCCTGACTCTTTTCTTGTTTGTATTTACGCCAGTCACCTTTATTTTCAACTCTCTTAACAGGTTGTTCCGGCATATTTGTTGGCTCTAAAGAAATTCTTTTTTCAGCTCTATCTACTCTAGCAATGCGAACTTGGATTTCTTCACCAATATTATCTTTAGTAAGAACTAAGTTAACCGGTTTCATTTTAACATTTGGTAATAAACCACTTACACCGTCAGTAATTTTGATGAACACACCAAAACTAGCAATCGATTCAATGATACCATTAATTTCGTCACCAACATTCAAGTCATCACATACTGTATCCCATGGATCCGGTTGTAATGATTTTAATGAAAGACTAATCTTTCTTGCATTAGGCTTGATCTTAAGAATCTGAGCTTCTACCATTTCGCCTTCTGTAACGATTTCTGATGGATTGCTAATTCTGCGACCACGTGACATTTCTGAAATTGGAATCAATCCTTCTACGCCAGGTACGATTTCTACGAATGAACCAAAAGCAAGATTTCTAAGTACGCGGCAATTTACTACATCACCTTCATTGATCTCTCTAATTGCGATATCAAAAGGATTTTCTTGTAAAGCTTTCATACTAAGAGAAATTTTATTCCCTTTAATCTTAAGAACTTTTGCTTCTACTTCATCACCAATATTCAAAACTTCATTTGGAGATTCAATACGATTCCAAGAGAATTCTGAAATGTGTAATAAACCATCAACTCCACCTAAATCGATGAAAGCACCAAAATTTGTAAGACGAGTTACAACGCCTTTAACAATTGCACCCTCTTCTAATTTTGCTAAAGTTTCTTTCTTTAATTTATCACGTTGAGCTTCTAATACTTTACGACGAGAAACTACAATATTGCGTCCATTTTGTTGGAAGTCGATTACTAAGAAATCAGATACTTTATTAATATATTTCTTTGTTTCTGAAACTACACCAAGGTCAATTTGTGAAAGAGGACAAAAAGCTCTTACACCATTGATATCAATATTGAATCCACCTTTGATAATTGAAGACACTTTACCTTGTACAGGAATCTTTTCTTCAAAAGCTTCTTCTAATACACGTTTGTTCACTGAAACTAAACTTTTTGAAATAACGGTTTCTCCATCAGATATTTTTACTACATAACCTGAAATTCTTCCACCAACTTCTAAATCTAATTCACCTTCTTTGTTTACATAATCATTCTTTTCTGCATATGCATCACGCTTGCCACCCAAAGAAACAAAAATAAGTGAATCAGTAATATTTATAATATCACCTTCAACCTTGTCACCAACGCTGATATTCTGAATATTTCCTAGAGATTCTTCAAGCATTTGCTCAAAATTTTCTTCATTTTCATCTGCAACAGTTTCTTTAGCTTCTTCAGCTTGAACTGTTTCTTCCTTAATTTCTTCCTGGTTAACTAATTTTTCGTTTTCCATTCTACACTCCCGAGTTATATTATTTTTTTTATTATGCCAAAAATAATATCACTCTCTAGTTGTCTATTAATATTTATTTTAACTTCTTAAAAAATATTAGGTTATACATTTCCACCTAAGGTATTTGACACAATTTAATAATTAATAATTCTGTAAAAAAACTTTTGAGGTAATTATGAAATCTCCTATTTACTTAGATTATAATGCAACTACTCCCATTGCACCGGAAGTAGCAACTGAAATGCAACCTTTCTTAGATTCTTACTTTGGAAATCCATCTAGCATCCATGAATATGGCATAATATGTAAACAAGCTGTAAATAAAGCTAGAACCCAAATTGCCGATTTGATAGGAACCAATTCCGGAAATATCTTATTTACCAGTGGAGGAACAGAATCTAATAATCATGCGATTAAAGGTATTGCCCTTAATGAAAAATATTCGGGAAATCATATAATAACCTGTAGCACAGAACATCCGTCAATTATTGAAGTATGTAATTATCTAAAAACAAAATACCATTTTGATATTACTTTTTTACCGGTAGATAAATTTGGTTTAATAGATCTCGATGATTTAAAAAAAGCCATTACAAGCGAAACCAGATTAATATCAATCATGCATGCAAATAATGAGACAGGAACTAT
>JAMOPB010000196.1 GCA_027064945.1 Candidatus Cloacimonadota bacterium | reverse complement strand
TCAGAAGCTTGGGCTGAAAAAGGAAAACTTGCTTATTGGACTAATAATCCTTTCAAAGCAGAGCAATTTTATAAATTTGCAATAAAATGGGACCCTACTCATCTTCCTTATCAAGAATCTTTAAAAAATATTCAAGATCTAACACAGCCGCATTATAAGATAAAACAAAACTATCTTTATGAAAAAGAAGATAATCTAAAAACCAATAATTATTTTCAGACTTACAAACTCTCCAAAAGAATAACTGATATTTGGGAAACTGAATTAGATTATCAAATACTATATTCTCATCGTAATAATTCAGGATATAAAACAGCAATTTTAGATGATTTTCTTAGCTTAAAAAATCGTATGTATTGGAAGCCAGATCATTACGTCAACGCAAATATCGGATATTCTTTCTTAGATAATAAATTCATAAATTACCATTTTAGCATGGTTGATTACGTCTCGTTCACATCAATTAATATCCGCTCCCAGCTTAGTTATAATAATGAAATGTTTGAGTTTTTCAATGATGTTAGCAGAAAATATTTTAATAATAATATTCAAATTACCGGTTTTGATTCAAAATTTATTCTTGATTATAACCAAGGACAAATCGATAAAAATTATGTTGGAACACAAAATATGATTGATAAAAATAGATTTGTTAACTATTCATTTGAACTAACTCACGAGATAAGGAAAAATATTAATTTTGGATTTAATTATCGTTTCCAAGATTTTGCTTATAAATCTGAATTATATTACACTCCGATTAATGTAAAATTATATGGCGTGGTTTCCTCATATTATTGGGATTATAAAAAATTCTACAACTATATATCCACCAACTTGCGGATCGATAATAACCAAGATTTTGAACAGACATATTCAGTAGAATTTGGTTATGATTTCGATATTTTTTCTACTTCAATCAGCTATTCCAAGTTTAAAAATATTTATTATAAAAGTGATTCAATTATTTTTCTTCTTAATGGAAAATTTTAAGGTTTATTATGTATAAAAAAAATCTATTCATCACATTTCTACTTCTATTATTGGCTTTGACTATTTTCATGATGATCAAAGTCGAAAATCAAATTCGTTCAGAAAAAATAATAGTAATCGACAGTACAAAAGTAACTGTCCCTCTTTTCCCAAAATTTGATGAAAAAGATTTACCCAATCTGGCAAAAAACAGCTCAAATATCTTCAGGGTAAATGGAGATTATCTGCAAGTTTATAAATCAGGTTCAAATCGTTCTACTCAAAAAGAATGGAACGACATTTTCTTAAAAGGTGTAAATCTGGGAGTCGCTTTGCCGGGAAAATTCCCTTCTGAATTTTCTACGGATTATGATCTTTATATGGAATGGTTCAAACTGATATCTGAAATGAATTGCAATGTGATAAGAATTTACACTATCTTACCACCTGTTTTTTACGAAGCTTTTGCACAATACAATATGCAATACAGCGACAAACCACTCTACCTTTTACAAGGTGTGTGGGCTACTGTTCCGGCAGATCATAATTATCACAATAATGATTTTAGTTATAATTTTAAATTAGAAATAAAAGATGTTATCGATGTGATAAATGGAGATGCGGTAATAAAAAAACAACCGGGAAAAGCCGGTGGAGTGTATATAACAAACGTTTCAAATTTTACAATCGGATATATTTTAGGACGAGAATGGGAGCCTCAAAGTGTTACTCATACAAATCAAAATGTTGATGTAGATAATTTTTCAGGAGAATTTATTTCTCTTCCATCAGGTAGTCCTATGGAAGTCTGGCTTGCTGAGATGATGAATTATACAGTTAAATATGAAGTTGTAAAATATAATAAAGAGCATCCTATTTCTTTTGTGAATTGGCTACCTCTTGATCCAATGCATCATGAAAGTGAATATATCGAAAATGAAAAAGTTAGGGAATATGATAATGATTTGGAAAGTGTGGATTTTGCAAAGTTCTATCAAACAGAGCTTTATAAATCTGGTATTTTTGCAAGCTATCATGCTTATCCCTATTATCCTGATTTTATCTATTTAGATAAAAAATATCGAACAAAAAACAACTATTTATCATACTTGGAAGACCTTAAATCTCATTGCCCTGATATGCCTCTACTTATTGCTGAATATGGCGTTCCTTCCTCACGTGGGAATAGTCATTACACACCATATGGTATGGATCAAGGTGGTCATAACGAAGCCGAGCAAGCAGAGATAAATAAATTACTAACGGAAAATATCTGGGAATCAAATTGCGCAGGTGCTGTGATATTTGAATGGATTGACGAGTGGTTTAAATTTAATTGGATGGTAATGGATTTTGAACAACCACAACATCGCAGAAAGTATTGGCACAATAAAGAAAATCCTGAACAAAATTTTGGGATAATGGCTGTGGACAATGACACTATCAAGTTAGACGGACAAACAGATGACTGGGAAAACCAAAAAGGTAAAATAGCCGCTCAAGCTGATCCAAGCTATTTTTATTTAAAATATGAATTCGATAATTTTGATTTTTCCAAGCAAAATATCACAATTGCAATAGATACTTATGATAAAAATCTGGGAGAATTTA
>JAMOPB010000195.1 GCA_027064945.1 Candidatus Cloacimonadota bacterium | reverse complement strand
A
Source organism: Candidatus Cloacimonadota bacterium (assembly GCA_027064945.1). Lineage (GTDB taxonomy): Bacteria > Cloacimonadota > Cloacimonadia > Cloacimonadales > TCS61 > DAOWES01. The sequence continues at coordinate 2,583 of JAMOPB010000195.1, read as the reverse complement.
CTTCTATTTTCCAACCATCGATAGCATCCAATTTAGTCATTATCTCACGATATTTTTTATCTAATTCCGGTGAAGATTCACTTTCTAACAAAGCAGAAATTCGATAATATTCTCTTAATAAAACAAATGCTTCTTGGTCACTATAATAAATTTGCTCATAAATATTCTTACCTTCATGAAGTTTGGGGATTTGTTGTAGAAAACCCAATTTCACATCATTACGAATAGTGATATTCCCCGAATCAATTGGTTCAATTCCACTTAGCATTTTTAATAATGTAGATTTCCCACAACCATTTACTCCCACTAATCCAATTTTATCTCCCTCATGAATACCAAAGGAACTGTTTTCACAAATTATTTTACCGGGAAATTCTTTATGTAAAGAATCTACAGAAACTATATTTTTCTTCAAAGATTACTCCATTTACTTTTTTTTACTAAATTTATTAGATGCTTTGTTTTGTCAATTCGCATGATATTTCTTGGCCTACCCCGAAAAAAAATCCTAATAAAAGAACAATTTGATTTGAACTTGGACAATGCATTAGAATTTTATAGTAATCAAAAAAAAATAGCAGTAACCAAGATTTGATCACTGCTAAAAAATTCTGGTGCAAAAGGGGGGATTCGAACCCCCACAAGCGTATTGCTCACTAGACCCTGAACCTAGCGTGTCTACCAATTCCACCACTTTTGCAAGTTGACTTCAAGAAATTTGGATACGTTTTTGCGTCAAGTAAATCTTAGTCAGTATTATTTTCTAAAATTCACACGGAAACGATACTTCATTAATTTTGTATTAATCATCTAATCTCTTTTTAAAAATTGACAAAAAAGCATCCAACTCGGAAATTTTACAAAAATAATATAAATATGAGGCAAGTTATGTCATATTTGGTTTTAGCCAGAAAATATCGTCCCCAAACTTTTCAAGAAGTTTACGCGCAAGATCATATCACGCAAATTCTATCTAATACAATAGAATTAAACAGAACTGCACACGCTTATCTTTTCACAGGACCACGTGGAGTTGGAAAAACATCAATGGCTAGAATTTTTGCAAAAAGTCTAAACTGTTTAGAAGGTGGTCCCACTCCTACACCATGCAATAGTTGTATTAATTGCCAAGAAATTACAAACGGAACTTCAGCAGATGTAATAGAGATTGATGGTGCTTCAAATACCGGTGTAGATGATATTCGAGGATTACAAAAAGAATTAATGTATTCTGCCTCCAATTCCAATTACAAAATCTACATAATCGATGAAGTTCATATGCTTTCAAAAAACGCTTTCAATGCTCTATTAAAAACTTTGGAAGAACCTCCCGATAGAGTAATTTTTATCTTTGCAACAACTGAACCGCATAAAGTTCTACCCACTATTATCTCTCGTTGCCAAAGATTTGATTTTAAACTTATTCCAATTGTTTCTATTATAAAAAGATTGGAAACAATCTGCACACTTGAAGGAATAGAAGCAGATCGTGATGCGTTGTTTATTGTTGCTAAAAAAGCTGATGGCAGTATGCGCGACGCTTTATCTCTTATGGATCAAGTATTAGCTTATGGAAAACAACATATAAAAGTTGATGATGTTTTGGAAATATTCGGAATTGTAAATACCGAAATCTATAATGAGATTTTCGAAGCAATAAACAAACAAGATCCTACTATAATATTAACTCATTTACATAATATAATAGAAAAAGGTAACGATTTACAAGAATTCATTTCAGGATTATTGGAACACGCCAGAAATATTTTGATGCTAAAATTAAATGTTAAAACCAGTGAAATCAGTAATACTTTCAAAGATAAAATGATAGCAATTGCAGATAATTTCGAGGAAGATAGATTACTTTATTTGATGAATATTCTAATCAAAATGAAAAGTGATATAAAAAATAGCTCAAACCCGATTTTGATTGCAGAGATGAATTTCATCAAACTGGCAAAATTGGAAAAAATGAACTCTTTGGAAGATCTGATAAAAGAGCTTAGAAAGCAACCTCGACAATCAACCCCTACAAACTTTGCCAGACAAACAACACCAAACAGACCAACACCGCCTATTCAAAAACAATCTTTCCAAAATAAACCTGCACCAAAAACCGGAAACAATACCAAGCCTACAACTACCAGCAACTTAAATATTTCCAAATTAACAAAAGAAGTTTTGAATAAAGAATTCAATAACCTAAAAAGTAAAATGCAAAATGAAAAACCTTTCTTGGCAATTAATCTGATAAAATGTAGCTTGGAATCAATTAATAATAATTTTGTTCACTTTCAAATTGATAACAATTTAGCATATCAACGTTTGAAAAAAGAAAAAAATTATCTGTCAGATTTATTCTCTCAACATTTTGGTACTAAAATAAAGGTAGATTTTGATTTAAAACAAACTACTAAAAAAAAAACAATCGGCCGTCCATCGATGGAACAAATTAGACAATATGCTCCTAAATTAGCCGACTTTATTGAAATTACAGAGATGGATATAGTTTAAATTTTGCTTAGGAACTTCAAACTTGAAGTTCCTTTTTTTTCTCAAACAGTTAAGGCAAAACAAATCACT
>JAMOPB010000194.1 GCA_027064945.1 Candidatus Cloacimonadota bacterium | reverse complement strand
TAAGATTTAATTCATTTTTTTCCAATTGTTCTATATACTTCTCATTTTGATCCATTAAACGCTCCTCAATTAGTCTTTCGAAAGTTGTTGTTTGAACCATTTATTGTAAAGAACTTTTTACTAAAGAAAAAAAAAGACGGAAAGCATTACTTCCCGTCTGTTTTTATTATGTTTTTTTTTAAATAAATGTTAGCACTTACTCCAACCACAGCTATTACATTTCATGCATCCTTCGCTGTGTTCTAATGTGCTTCCACATTCCGGACAAACTGCAACTTTCTTACCGGATGTAATTTTAGTTTCATTCGGAGAAATATTTTTGTTTATATCTTCAATATCGAGTAATGACTTGTTATCAATATTTAAGAAAGTTTCTAAAGCCTTTGCCAAACCATCGGCACAAGAGGTAACAACTTTCCCTTTATGCCACATTGGATTAGGACAACGGATTCCTCGAATTTGGCGAATTATCGATTCCAATTTAATATTTGAACGTAATCCTAAGGAAGTAAGTCTGGCAATAGCTTCCAGTTGAGCACTTGCACAACCACCGACTTTTCCCATCTGAGTAAACACTTCGCAAGGTCCTTCATTATCAGAATTTACAGTTACATAAAGATGTCCGCAACCTGTTTCTATTCTTTGAGTTATTCCTGTTGTAATATCAGGTCTTTTTCTTGGTGTTACATTGCAATTTCCTTCCTGCTTATTTTCTTCTTTTTCTTTTTTTCCAACACTAAGAACTTGATTTGTTCTGCTACCGTCACGATAAACTGTTACACCTTTGCAGCCTAATTCATAAGCTAATTGGAAAGACATTTGAATATCATCTTTGGTCGCTTCTTCAGTAAAATTGATAGTTTTTGAAACTGCATTATCAACATATTTTTGGAAAGCTGCTTGCATACGAATATGCCACTCCGGACGAATATCATGAGAAGTAACAAATATCTCTTTTAATTCTTGAGGAATTTCATCTATATGCGCAACACTTCCCTCTTCAGAAACTCTTTCCATTAATTCTTTGGAAAAGAGTCCGGCTTCTTTCATAGCTGCTTCAAAATGCGGATTTACATAAAGAAGTTTTTCACCGTCCATCACATTTTTTACATACACTAAAGAAAATTGAGGTTCGATTCCACTTGAAGTATTTCCAATCATACTAATTGTTCCGGTTGGAGCAATTGTTGTAACTGTAGCATTTCTAACACCTTTTTCAGCCATTTCATCGATCAAAGAATCCCAATCCAATTGATTGCTTTCACGTAATAACCGTTTATTTTCATAAATACTCCCCTTAAAATTAGGAAAGCTACCTACCTTTTCAGCTAAGAATATTGAACGTTTTTTTGCATAATAATCGATAAATTCCATAATCTTTTCTGCTAATTCCACCGCTTCATCACTATTATATGGAATCTTCATTTTATAAAGTAAATCAGACCAACCCATAACACCCAAACCGATTTTCCGATTTGATTTTACAGTTTCTTCTATTTCAGGTAATGGAAATGCACTACGATTAATCACGTCATCTAAAAAATCTACACTATCATAAACAACATTCTTCAATAGATCCCAATCAAATTCTGTTTCATAAAAATTCGCTAAATTAATTGAGCCTAAATTACATGCTTCATTTGGTAAAAGCGGTTGTTCTCCACAAGGATTTGTACTTTCCAAATCGCCAACATGAGGAGTTGGATTATACTTATTAATCCTATCCAAGAAAACTATTCCCGGCTCGCCGTTTTTGTGTGCCATCTCCACGATTAAGTTAAATACTTCTCTGGCTTTTAATACACCGGTTACTTCCTTAGAATGAGGTGATACAAGATTATACTCGCTATCACTTTGAACTGCAAGCATAAATTCTTCGGTTATTCCCACACTAATATTAAAATTAGTAAGCTGAGTAATATCTTCTTTGCATTTTATAAATTCCAAAATTTGTGGATGATCAACGTTTAGAATAGCCATATTGGCACCACGTCTGGTTCCACCTTGTTTCACTGCATCTGTAGCACTATTAAAAACTTTTAGAAAAGATAACGGACCACTTGAAACGCCATTTGTGCTTCTTACTCTGGCATTTGCTTCACGCAATCTGCTAAAGCTAAATCCTGTTCCTCCTCCACTTTTATGAATTAACGCCGCATTCTTAATAGCTCCGAAAATACTTTCCATGCTATCTTCTATAGGAAGCACAAAACATGCCGAAAGTTGCTGTAAATCATTACCGGCATTCATCAATGTAGGTGAATTTGGAAGAAAATATCCTGAATCCAATAGTTTTTTATATCGCTCTTTTTTTTCTTCATCTCCGTCGCTTATATCTTTTGCAACACGTTCGATTAAACCTTGCCAATCTTCACTTGGCTCTCCATTTTCATCTTTAATAAAATAACGTTTTTCTAATACTGTTAAGGCATTATCTGTTAATATCATTCTTACTCCTAAAAAAAAATCGGTTAAACTTCAAAGGAGACACCAATTCTCCCAATCAAAAATAATATACCATTTCCAGAAAACTCTGAAGTGATAAGAATCTAAATCTTGTTGTAGAAAATTGAAAATTTTCCTATCGTGTCAAA
>JAMOPB010000193.1 GCA_027064945.1 Candidatus Cloacimonadota bacterium | reverse complement strand
TACTCCTGAAGTTATTGATTGTTGGTTTGATAGTGGCTCAATGCCTTTTGCACAGTGGCACTATCCATTTGAAAACAAAGATAATTTCGATGAGCTTTTCCCTGCTGATTTTATTAGTGAAGGAATTGATCAAACTCGAGGTTGGTTCTATTCATTATTGGCAATCAGCACAATTCTTACAGGGAAAGCACCTTATAAGAATGTACTGGTAAATGATCTTATTTTAGATAAGAAAGGTTTGAAAATGAGTAAAACCAGAGGCAATAGTGTGAATCCTATGGAAATGATGGAAAAATTTGGTGCTGATACAAATCGTTGGTATTTATTATCAAATTCAGCTCCTTGGGTTCCTACAAAATTTGATGAACGCGGTGTTGCTGAAATCGCTAATAAGTTCTTTGGAACTTTGAAAAATGTTTACTCATTCTATGTAACTTACGCTAATATCGATAATTTCGATGCTGGTAAATATGAAATTACAGATAATAAAACAGTTGAGATCGATACTTGGATCATCTCAAAATTAAATACCTTAATCAAAGAAGTTACAGAAAATTATGATAATTTTGATCTAACTCGTGGAGTTCGTTCTATCCAAGCTTTTGTAATTGATGATCTTAGTAATTGGTATGTACGTCGTTGTCGTAGAAGATATTGGGAACTTACTCTTACTGATGATAAGAAAGAAGCTTATCTTACATTATATCAGGTGTTGGAAGCTGTCAGCAAATTGATAGCTCCGGTTGCTCCTTATATTGCTGAAGAGATTTTCACTAATCTTACCGGTAAGGAAAGTGTTCACTTGGAAGATTTCCCAAAAGTAAATGAAGAGGCTATTAATCCATTATTGGAAAAAGAGATGCAAACTGTTATTGATTTGGTTTCTCTTGGAAGAGCAAGTCGTAATACTTGCCAAATCAAGGTTCGTCAGACTTTGGGTGCTCTTTATATTCCTGAAAAATATAAACCATTGATTGCAAGAATGGAAAATCTTATTAAAGAAGAGATTAATGTAAAAGAGATAAAATATATTCATGAGAAAGATAATTTTGTAACTTATGATTTCAAACCAAACTTCAAAATTATGGGACCAAAATATGGTAAGCATATGAAAAAAATTGCTTCTGCTTTGAAAGAGATGGATTCAAATCATATAATTGCGACATTACATTCAGGAAAAGAATTCTATATTGATGTTGATGGTAATTCTTTCAAAATTAGCGAAGAAGATTTGATTATCAGTATCAAAGACAAAGAAGGTTTTGTTTTTGAATCTAATAAAGATCTTTTTGTAGCACTTGATACTCATCTTACTCCTGAACTAATCGAAGAAGGTTTAGCTAGAGAGTTGGTTAATAAAATCCAATATACTCGTAAGGAAAAAGATTTCGATATTATGGATAAAATCCATATCTTCTATCACGCGGATGAACAAATACAAGATGTTTTTGAAAAATTTGCTGATTACATAAAAAGCGAAACTTTGGCTGAAACTATCTCGAAAGTTGATGAAATTAGAGATGATATGGAAGAATGGGATATCAACGGAATATCTGTAAAATTAAGTGTAAATAATTTGAATTATTAAAAAATATATAGGAGAAAGTTATGGCAAAAATCAAAGCTTTCAAGGGCGTTCGCCCTGCTGCAGACAAAATTAAGGAAGTAGCTTCTCGTCCTTACGACGTGTTGAATTCTAAAGAAGCTAGAGTAGAAGTTCAAGGAAATCCTAATAGTTTCTTACACGTTGTAAAACCTGAGGTAGATCTTCCCGAAGATATTAGCCTTTACGATGAAAGAGTTTATCAAAAAGGTAAAGAAAACCTTTATGGAATGATCGAAAGAGGCGTTTTAATCCAAGATGATAAGCCTTGCCTTTATATCTACCAACAAATTATGGGTGATGTAAATCAGATTGGATTGGTTGCCGGCACTTCAATCGAAGATTATGAAAATGATGTAATCAAAAAGCATGAGCATACCAGAGCAAATAAAGAAGCAGATCGTATTAAACACGTTGATACTCTTAATGCCAATACCGGTCCTGTATTCCTTACATATCCTGCTCGTGAAGAGATTAATGCTATCATCGAAGAAGAGATGAAAAATACTCCTGTTTACGATTTTGAAGCTGAAGATGGAATTAAACATATTTTCTGGGTAATCTCTGATGAGGGAAAAATTGAAAAACTTACTTCTCTCTTCTCTGAAATTCCTAATCTTTATGTTGCTGATGGACATCATAGATCAGCTTCAGGTACCAAAGTAGGACAAAAACGTCGTGCTGCAAATCCAAACCATACAGGTGAAGAAGAATATAATTACTTCCTTTCTGTGATTTTCCCACATAACCAACTTTACATTATGGATTATAACCGTGTTGTGAAAGATTTGAATGGCCATACTGTGGAAGATTTCTTGAAATTAGTAGAAGAAAAATTCAACGTTACAAAAATTGGAAAAGAAGAATATAAACCTGAAGCTTTACATACATTTGGTATGTATGTTGACGGTAATTGGTATAAATTGGAAGCAAAAGAAGGTTCTTATCCGGCAGATGATCCTGTAAAATCTTTGGACGTTTCAATTTTACAAGAAA
>JAMOPB010000192.1 GCA_027064945.1 Candidatus Cloacimonadota bacterium | reverse complement strand
TACACAAACTTGAAGATTATTTTCATGGGCTTTAAATATCATATTTTCCCAAAAATTATTGTCATGATATAGGTTTCCGTAACAATCCGGTTGGTCAAAGTAAGGTTCTTTTAAAGCAGCTGTATGACTTCCAAAAGAACCATCTGCGATAACACAACCTCCAATTCTTTTCGAGCCTAAACTCAATGCGATATCTACATCATAAATTTGAGGATATAGTACAAAATCCAGTTCAAAATTATCTAAATTATCTTTTATTAGTTGAAAATGTTCAGGATCTTTTCTTCCATTACCAACCATAGTATGGATTCCGGTAAGACCATGTTTAATCCCGATTTTTGCAGCATTATGATAAACTTCTAAAATGCTTTCATCAGATAAATTTTTATGAAACCAATTAGCTGCTGTATCATTCCATCTTCTATTCAGATGCCCGGTAAAAGGTTGCTGAAGTGGTTCTTCCCATTCAATAGATTGTGCTGCAATTGTATTTATCACACAACTGTGGCCATCAACACGGCGTAGAATTACCGGAATGTCAGGAAAAATATTATCCAATTCTTTTGCAGTAGGAAAACGATTCTCTTCAATCAGGTTTTCGTCGAAATGAAAGGCAAAAATTCTATTACTGATAGGTTTTGTGCTTCGTAAAATATCAAATAGTTCGTGCAAGTTTTTCACATGTTCAAGATTTGCACCTAAGCTGTAAAGTCCGCCTTCAAAACTATGAGTATGAGTATCAATAAATCCGGGATAAACAAATGTTTCTTCCAGATCTATCATTTCAGTATTAGCGATATTAGGTGTTGTATTGTATAATCCTATAATCTTATTATTTTCAATCAGCATTGCTGAGAAGAATTCACCTTCTTCTCTCATAGTATATATTTTTGCATTATAAAATAATTTTTTCATAATTTTTACTCCTAAAAATTTAGGACTACTTTTCAAAGCATAAAAAAAATAGCAAATAGAAAAAGTACTATTTGCTATTTAAGGGTAATTTTTATCTATACAAATTTAATGCCTGTATTTTCTGAAGCTCTTTTTACTAATTCAAGGCTAATTTCATTATGGCGTTTGCGAAGCTCTTCAGGATCAAATTTTGGTTGGCCTTTTTCGATTTGAAGCTCACCATTAATCATTAAGTAATCAATAGGACGCATACGCTGAGTGAATACCAAAGCAGCAACCGGATCTGTCATTGCTCCGGCATATTCAATATAATTTACACCAAACATAGCGATATCAGCTTGTTTACCAATTTCCAAACTTCCAATATCATCACGTCCCAAAGCTGCTGCTCCACCACGAGTTGCTATTGAAAGAACTTCGCGTGCTGTTAACCAATATTTTGGCTCGCGCAATCTACTAAGAAGCATTCCTTGGCGAATTTCTGAAAGCATATTTGATGAATCATTTGATGCTGATCCATCTACACCAAAACTAACGGCAACTCCCGCTTCCAACATCTCTTTGATTCTTGCAATACCGCTTCCTAATCTCATATTGGAAGACGGACAGTGACTGATTCCCATTCCGCAAGCACCCATCTGAGCAATTTCTTCATCTGACAAATGAACTGCATGAGCTACCCAAGCATTACCATCAATCCAACCAACAGAATCTAAATAAGCAGCAGGACGAGCACCCATTTTTTCTATACAGAAATTTTCTTCATCGATTGTTTCAGCTAAATGAGTGTGAAACATCAAATTATTTTCCTTACAAAAATCTGCGGTTTGTTGCATCAATTCAGGAGTTACAGAAAATGGAGAACAAGGAGCCAAAGAAATTCTTACCATTGCACCAGGATTAGGATCATGATATTTATTAACCAATCTTTGACAATCTTGCATAATTACTTCTTCAGTTTGCACAACATCATCAGGAGGTAAGCCACCGTCTTTTTTACTTAAAGACATCGAACCACGAGTAGGTTGAAAGCGAATACCTAATTCTTTGGCAGATTCAATTTCTATATCGATAAGTTCATTATTACAGTTTTGTGGGAAAAGATAAAGATGATCTGAACTGCAAGTTACACCAGAAAGCATCATTTCCAGTAATCCGGTTTTTGCACTAACGCTGATTGCTTCATCAAAAACTTCACGCCATACTTCATAATGATGAACAAGCCAAGGGAAAAGTTCTTCATCTTGCATAAGTGGAATGTTACGTGTTAATGATTGATAAAGATGATGATGAGTATTTATAAATCCGGGCAATATTACCATTTCGCTTGCATCGATTTTTTTATCAAATTCACCGGTATATTTTTCCTTCCCTAATGATACGATTTTATCATTTTCTACTAAAATATGTCCACCTGACCACTCCTCGTTAGAGCTGTTCATTGTAACGACTTTTTTGGGATTATCTATTAGAATTTTCATATTACCTCCTACATTTAATGAAAACCTTTGAATTTTTTAAGCAAATACTATATTTTACTAAGTAATTATGATGTCAAATTGAATAAAATATTTTTTCAAATTCAGAGATTGTTAATGTTTAATTTTACTAATAATTTCCTCTTTACTTTGATTTGGATCTTCTAACCAAATGCGATAAGCTCTATTTAGAAATTCAGCTATTTCTTTTC
>JAMOPB010000191.1 GCA_027064945.1 Candidatus Cloacimonadota bacterium | reverse complement strand
TTGGTAGTCTCTATAAATATTGCAGGCGGAAAGCCCCATACAATCGGCTTTTTAATCAGATTGGAAATTCCCATTGAACTATAAATTTTAAGAATATTAGCCAATCTTTTAAAACTAAAACTTTTTTTCAAACATAATAAATCTTCTTTTAACATATTATTTTTCACTTCTCACTTTTTAATTATTATTTTCACTCTTCACTACTTACTACTTACTTCTCACTCTTCACTCTTCACTTGTTACTTCTCACTTCTCACTTCTCAACCGCTTTCATCAAGCTTTGAAGTTTTGTCAAAGTCTCTTCATATTCACTTTCAGGATTGGAATCTATTGTAACTGCTCCGCCTGAATTAAAATATATCATATCATCAATTACAATTCCGGAGCGAATAACAATATTGGAATTCAAATATTTTTTATTCATAATAAAAATAGATCCGGTATAGAGATGTCGATTGTAACTTTCCAATTCGTGAATAATTTCCATACAGCGAACTTTGGGACAACCGGAGATGGAACCGCCCGGGAAGGTTGCTTTCCAAAGATCCACATAATCTGCATTATCTCTAAGTTCACCTTTGATAATTCCCACCAAATGATAAACATTTTCATAAGCTTCCAATCTCTTTTCAGCTTCCACAACAACGCTTCCATATTTACAAACTTTACCAATATCATTTCGTAAAAGATCAATAATCATAAAAAGCTCGGCTTGATCTTTTTCAGAATTCAATAATTTCTTTTGATTTTCCTTATCGATTGATATATCTTCACTTCGAGCAATTGTTCCTTTAATTGGTCTTGTCTGCACCAATTTATCATCTGCTTGTAGAAACATTTCAGGCGAATTACAGACTATTTTTTCCGATCCAAAATTTAAATATGCTGAAAAAGGTGCCGGATTAATTTCATATAATTTTTGGAAAAGCCGATAACTATTCCCCGAAAAATCACCTTTTAACTGTTGTGAAAGATTTACCTCATAAACATCGCCTTGAAAAATGTAATCTCGAATTTTCTCAACTTTCCGAATGTAATCTTCTCTATCGCATTCAGCTTGCAAATTCTTAACTTCAAAAGTTTCCAAGGGATCTTCTTCAACAATAATTTCACTCTGTTTTTCATAGGTGAAATCTATTTTCCAAGCTTTTTTTTGCCAATGATCAAAAACATAATATCTATTATAAAACGTCATCTCTAAGATTGGCATATTATAATTATTTTCCGCTCTTGGAATTTTTTCAATCTCATGCAAAGCATCATAAGAAATATATCCAATCGCGCCGCAAAGATTTGCAGGATAATCCTGAAAATGATAATTTTGATTTTCTAAAATCAATTTTTGCAATTTCCAAAAATCTATCTCAATGGAAGAAATTCCATTTTCAGTGGAAATAGTAGCATTCTCTTCATAGCGTATTATTGTGTGCGGAATTACGCCAATAAAACTGTAATGTGCAATATCTTTCATTCCTTTTCCGGTGAGCAAAGCAGAGTGTTTTAGATTATGAAACTGCTCGAAGATTGCTGTCGGTTCTAAATAATCTATCTCAAAGATTTCACTTGTTTTTATGTTTAGATTAAGCATAAAAATCCTCTACTATTTTTAAGAAATTTTGGATCATCTTCTCACCATATCTAGTTAGAAAAGATTCAGGATGAAACTGAACAGCCCAAATCGGATATTTTTTATGGCGTTGGGACATAATTGTTCCATCATCTAACCAAGCGGTTGTAAGCAGTTCTTGCGAAGGTTTCACAATCAAAGAATGATATCTTGCCACATCAGTATTTTGCGGAATACCAAGAAAAATCTCGTTTCCCTTATGCTGTATTTTAGAAGTTTTCCCGTGCATCGGATATTTCCCTTTGATAGTTTCACCACCAAAAATTTCATTTATGCACTGCATTCCAAGGCAAATACCAAATATTGGAATATTATTAATGTTTTGCTTAATCATTTCGTTTGTAATAGTTACATCTTTGGGTTTACCTGGTCCGGGAGAGATTATCAGAGCTTTATACTCCTTTTTATCCAAAGTTTCAGGATTAATGTCGTCATACCTTTTCACAACTAATTCACCGGAAAAATTACTCCCGAAAAGTTGTTCCAAGTTATAGGTAAAAGAATCGTAATTATCGATTATAAGTATCTTCATAAATTCCTTAGAAGGTGTATTTTAAGCCTAAAGTAAAATTAAATTTCCCTGCTGTTTCAGGTAAGAATGTATAATCTCGATCATCAATATTTAAGATGTTTTTTATCTCACCTTGAATCTGAAAATTCTCTTTGATATCATAACTTTCTGACATAGAAATCATATATAATTTTTTCTTTAGAACATCCTCAAATTTCTTTGCAATCTCTCGTTCATTGTATTCAAAAGTAAAATTCAATCTCCAAGTTTCATCTATTAAATCTATTTTGGAAATTGAAGAAAATTTGTTTTGCAAGTGCAGATCGCTTTTTTCTCCGATATAAGATTTTATTTCCTGATAGAAGTGTAAATAACCAAATCTATATGCAATTTCAGCAGCGAGTTCTATATCTTCAGTATCCAACTTTGTTTTTTCTAAGATTATTCCACGCATTATGGTTTCATCCCA
>JAMOPB010000190.1 GCA_027064945.1 Candidatus Cloacimonadota bacterium | reverse complement strand
CAGGTGACCGGTTTGTAATCTTGAAGTATTCTCAATTAAATCTCCAAAAACACCATCAATCCAGCAAATCATAAGAACGGTCACACACACTCCAAAAGCTACTGTAATAATCGGGAAAAGAGAGTGAGAGCGATCTCGCATCATACCTTTTAGAATAAATTTCCACATACTAATTTTCCTTTATTGTCCACTTTCCTCGAAGTGCATCAGTTGGCTTTAGTTTTGCTATTTTTTTACTTGGAAGATAACTTACGATAATAACCAAGATAAAAATCAGGATAACGGTTCCTAAAATCAATTTTAGTGTGAAAATCGGATATAAAACAGTGGAAATTCCGGCTATACCAAAATCATCTGTCATTTCAGGCATTCCTATCCCGTTCTTTGCAGAATAATAAAGAAGAGGAATTCCATAAATTGCTCCGATAAACGCTGCTACTATTGCATTTAAAAAGCCTTCCAAAGTATAGATAACAATCAATTTTGTTCGTGTTAGTCCCAAAGCCATCATTGTTCCCATCTCTTTCCTACGTCGGAATAATGATAATACTTGTGTATCGAAAATGCTGATAACAGCCAAAAATAGAAGTATGAAATAGAAAATGGAAGAACCTACACTTTTCATTTTTATCATCTGCGTGATATCTTTCATTAAAAATTCCGGATCTTTAAAATTCCAATGTGCAAAATTTTGGATTGGAGAATTCATATCTTTTACTATTATCGTAGCACAATTTTCCGTTTTCATTAAATTCTGCATATTTTCATAGCTAATCCAAATCTGGTTATTATCAATAGATGGGCTTTGAAATTTAGAAATATTCCCGATTTTTATTTCGGTTGCATCATAGGCTCCATTAGCATTTTTCCATCTAATGGTAATATGATCACCAAGTTTTATGTTATTATCTTTAGCCATTCGTGTTCCGATAAAACCAATAATCTCATCAGTACTTTTGTTAAGTGTATTTGTGGGAAGAGTTAACAGCTTTTGCTTTGAATCGATTCCTTTTAGAACAATCGCGCGCATCTGACCTTGCGGATAGGCAATAGCACGACTCATCAAGATAGGAACATCAAAAATTCCTATCTTAGAAGGAACTTTTACAAACGCACTATCAAGAGAATAAGGATCATACGGATCATAATTTTCTTCCCAATATTGACCACCCGCAATTTCTTCCTGAATCATTGCCTGCGCCGCCTGATGTTGCATTCCAACCAGAAAACCTTGCATCCAGATGATGACAACATAAGCAAAAGAAAGAATTAAGAAGTTTAACCAAGAGCGCAACCCTTTGCCAAATAAATTGCGATACGCAAGTTTGAAAATATACATAAAATCTCCTAAGTTACCTTATTATCTCATCACCAAAAATTGCACCGTCTTTCAAAGTGATTTTACGTTTTAGATATTTGATAACTTTCTCATCATGAGTAGAAAAGATGAATGTTGTTTTTAATTCTTCATTAAGTTTCATCATCATTTGCAAAATACTATTCGAATTTTCAGAATCTAAATTAGCAGTTGGTTCATCTGCTAAAACTAATTTAGGCTTTTTCACCATTGCTCTGGCAATAGCAACCCTTTGGCATTCTCCGCCGGAAAGTTGATCAGGTTTGGAATTTGCCTTATCTGTTAATCCCAACCATTCCAAAGCTTCCATAACAGATTGCTTGCGTTCCTTGGCAGATTTATTTAGGAGTAATAAAGGAAATTCGACATTTTCATAAACTGTATAAACCGGCAGAAGATTGTAAGTTTGAAAGATAAATCCGATAGATTCAGATCTAATTTTAGCAGATTCACGTGCGGTGAGATTTTTATATCCTAAAGTTTCAATTTCACCTGAACTTTGTACATCTAATGAACCTATAATATTTAAAAGAGTGGTTTTGCCTGAGCCACTTGGACCGACAATTCCGGTAAATTCTCCCTGTTTAATTTCTAATGTTATTTTTTTCAAAGCTTGAAATTTGCCTTTCCCGACTTTGTAAAATTTATCCAGATTAGATATTTTTACGATTGTTTCCATCTCCACTCCTTTTAGAAATTGTAGGAAATATTTATTCCAATTATATTTTCTTCTTTTGCATTGAATTTATTGAAAGTATAAAAGACATATCCGGAGAAATCATCATAACTTCTTACCCAATTTACATTTAAATTATTAATATCTTCAGAAATAAAATAGATAAAACTAATTTGATCAAATATAGATATCGGTAAATCTACAGAATATGCCCAATTATCTCGTTCATTTATTTTCTGATATTCTGCGAGAATATGAATACCTTTTAGAAATGAAATCGTGTAATCACTCCCGAAAGTATAGGTACAAGATTCAGAAAAATCATTGTAAGATATTTCGCTCCACATACCGAGATAATAATCCAAAAAAATATCAGCAGCGTATTTATTAATTTTATCGTCAGTTACCGATTTTCTATGATGAGAGTTAAATCCGATTTCTGCATTTCTCCAAGGAAATTGAAAACGAAATCCCGGCTCGAGATTATCGCTGCTAGCTACAGATTCATTTCCTTTTATCGCACCTTTGGAAGAATCAATTACCCAAAATAAGATATTTTGATTTCCTGAGAAAAAGTAATTAGAA
>JAMOPB010000189.1 GCA_027064945.1 Candidatus Cloacimonadota bacterium | reverse complement strand
AAAATTATTGGCTGAATTGCGTAAAAGAGCTGATGCCAGAAACGCTCAGGCAGTAGTAGTAACCTATTATCACCATCCACTGGAAACTATTCATCGCAAAACTTTTCCATATCTTCTTACCGAACGCGATAAAAAAGAAGAACTATTAAAAAAACATGGGGTAGATTGCGTACTGTATTTAGATTTTGATAGTGAAATGGCAAAAATGGGTGCTGAGGAATTTCTTAGGAAAGTGATTATCGAATCATTGCATCCAGCCGAGATAATTGTTGGTTACGATACACATTTCGGGAAAAAGAGAGAAGGCGATTTTCCCTTATTAAAAAAATTAGAAAGAAAATATAATTATACAGCTGATCTAATTTCAGCTTTTGCTGTAGAAAAAGAGATCGTAAGTAGTAGTAAAATAAGAGATTTGATTCGCGAAGGCGATATGCAAAAAGCAAAAACTTTTCTTGGGCGTGATTATTCAATCTTAGGAAAGGTTATCAAAGGGCATAAGGTGGGGCGAACATTAGGTTTTCCTACTATAAATCTTGAACAAGAGGATCCGAATAAATTGATTCCTGCTTTGGGTGTTTATGTAAGCAAAGTTATCATTGATGGGAAAATTTATGATGGCGTTACAAATGTTGGATATAGTCCAACTATCAAAACTACCGGAATCAAAGAAGTAGAAACGCATTTGCTGGAATTTTGCGGCGATCTTTATTCGGAAAAAATTGAATTGATTTTCCTAAAAAGAATACGCGATGAAATAAAATTTAACGATGTAGATCAATTGATAAATCAGATTGAAATAGATGTGAAAAAAGCAAAAGAATTTTTGGCGACAATTTAAGGAGTAGGAGATGTTTTTCTGTAAAGAATGCGGAGGAGAAACAACTAAGTGGAGTGGTAGATGTCCTCATTGTGGAGCTTGGAACAGTCTAAAAGAAATTGATTCAGTAATAAAGAAGAAAGGTAAGAAGAAAACATTACACACAAACTTGGCTCCTCGCGCAAAAGCAGGGAAATTAAGCGAAGTAAATATCAAGAAAATTCCGCGTCAGAAAACCGGGATTGGCGAGTTTGACGGTACTTTAGGTGGTGGAATTGTTTCCGGAATGGCAGTGCTTATCGGTGGTGAACCGGGAATTGGTAAATCCACTTTAATGCTACAAGTCGCTAATAAAATTGCAGAAAATAACAAAATTGTGCTTTATGTTTCGGGTGAGGAAAGTAGAGAGCAGATTGGCTTGCGTGGTAAAAGATTAAAATGTACAGCCGATAATTTGTATCTTCTTTGTGCAACAGAAATTGAAGAAATCTTAAAAACTATTACAGAAATTGAACCGGAATTGGTTGTGATCGATTCTATCCAAAGTGTTTATACTGAAAACTTGGATAATGCACCGGGTAGCATAACTCAATTACGTGAATGTACCGCACTTTTCACGCGTCACGCCAAACAAAATAATATTCCGTTTTTCTTGATTGGACACGTAACAAAAGATGGCGCAGTGGCAGGACCAAAAATAATTGAACATATGGTGGACACAGTTTTATACTTCGAAGGTGAGCAACAAAAACAGTTCAAGATTTTACGTGCGACTAAAAACCGTTTTGGCTCTACAAATGAAATTGGAATTTTCCAAATGCAAACAAACGGATTGCAAGAAATTGCCGATCCATCTGAACTTTTTTTCAATCGTGATGAGAATAGTACCGGTACGGCAATTAGCTGTGTGATTGAAGGATCAAGGGCATTTTTGGTTGAGGTTCAAGCCTTAGTTGCCAACGCAAGTTACGGAAATAGCCAAAGAGTTGCTTTGGGTTTTGATCACAGAAAATTAGCCCTACAATTAGCTTTGATTGATAAAAATCTTGGTTTGGATTTAAAGAATAATGATGTGTTTGTGAATCTGGTTGGTGGAATCAAGGTGAATGAACCGGCTGTTGATTTGGCAACAATTGCAGCAATTTTATCCAGCCTGAAAGATCTAAGCTTACCAAAAGGAACCATCCTGATTGGGGAAGTTGGTTTAAATGGCGAAGTGCGACCTGTAAGCCAAGCAGAAAAAAGAATCAAGGAAGCTAAAAAACTTGGATATAATAATATTATTATTTCTGCGCGTACAAAAGAGATTCCAACAAATATCAAAGTCCAAAAAATTAAACAAATCAGACAGTTATTCCCAATTTTGTTTGGATAGAAATTGTAAAATTCCGTAGAACTGTTTGAGGTTTATGGTTTATGGTTATGTGTTTCCAATTCAAAATTAAAAATTCAAAATTAAAAATTCTTTAGTCTTAGCGCAGTTTTCATGAAGTTGGTTTAAAATGCGGATAATGCTATATCCTCGATTGTAGCGCAACTTGCTTAAAGGTTTATGGTTATGTGTTTCCAATCCAAAATTTAAAATTCAAAATTAATAATTGTTTATCCTTTCCCTTATCACTCTTCACGCGTTACTCTTTACGCTTCACTCTCTGCTTTTCCCATTTTACATTTCCATTTTGCTTTATGGAATCTATTATCAGCGTTTTTCTGCGCAAATCAGCGGCAACACACTTTTCAAAATTAAAAATTCAAAATTAAACATTCTTTAGTCTTAGCGCAGTTTTCATGAAGTTGGTTT
>JAMOPB010000188.1 GCA_027064945.1 Candidatus Cloacimonadota bacterium | reverse complement strand
CATTGGGCTTCTGCAAATATTTGCAGTACAAATGAAAAGTATTTTTGGATTAAGTACAGCTTGCTCAAAATCTTCTAATCGAAAATCTCCTTCCCGAATCATTTCCAATTTTTCTCCACTAATATTGATAATGGTAGAAGCTCTGCCTTCAGCCAAAAGTGGAGCTTTGGGCAAATAAGAAAAATCAAACCATTTCATTTTTCTTAATCTATTTAGCTCCGAGATAGGTGGTTCACCGGAAATATTCACGCTTGTGCTTACAATTGGTTCATCGATCAATTTAATAAAATCTCTCAAATCAGGATCATCCGGAATTCGGACTGCAACTGTTCCATTCATAGATAAATGTTCAAATTTTTTTTGGGAATCTTTTAGAATAATTGTTAAATTGGCAGGCCAAAATTGTTGCGGAATTGTTTTGAATTTTTCATTATATTTCAAACCATATCTTTCAAGCCAAGACAGTTCCGGAATTAAGATGATAAATCCTTTGCCACTTCTTTTTTTTAATTCATTAATTTTTTCGCAACTTTTCACATCTAAAGCAGCCGCTCCGATTCCATACATATGCCCTGTGTAATGTAAAAAAGTTTCTGCTTTCTGCCAAACTTTTCGTATTTTATCTTCTGAATATTTTGCTATATTTTTCATTTTCCCTCTAAATATAATAATGGATCTACAGGTTTACCGCGACGACGAATCTCAAAATGTAAGAATGGAATTTCAGCTGATCCGCTTTTCCCTGAAAGTGCAATTTTCTGAGATTTCTCTACAGAATCACCTTTTGTTACCAATATAGAACTGTTATGAGAATACAAACTAAAAAATCCGTTTTTATGATCGATAATCACCAATTTTCCCGCGCCAGTGTACCACTGAGCAAAAGCAACTACTCCGCTTTCCACTGCACATACTTCCGTGCCTTCCGGCACAGCAATATCAATACCGTTATTCAATACGCTCACTTTGTATTTTTCGGTTGGCTGCTCACCAAATCCTCGAATAAGTTTTCCATCAACCGGCCAAGGTAATCTCTCGCTACTAAATTTGAAGGAGTATTCTTGTTCTTTTAATTCGGATTGTAATTTTGCAATCAAAGAGTTTAATTCTTTAACTGCTTTTTGCAGTTCGTTATATCTTTTCCGAGCCTCTTTTTCACTTATTGTCAATCGAGTAAGATCTTCTTTTACTAAAGCAACTTCAGCAGAATACTTTTTCCCGCGTTTTTTTTCTATGATTCTACTCCAAATAAGATTTTCGTATCTCTTATTCTGAGCTTTCTTTTCCTTTTCCAATCCACTTTTGGCTGTATTGATATCATCAATTTCTTCGGCTGTTCGTAATATCAATGCTGCCAATAACCTGGCATCAAATTCTTTTTCCGGGTGAATTGCTTTTAGATAATAAGCTTGGCAAAGCTTCTTGTATTCTTTTTCACACAATGCATCAAGCTCGGAAAGCTTTGCACCTGTTTTTTTTAGTTTAGCTTCGGTTTGCTGGATTTTCTTTTTTGCTTCTGCTTCCGAAGCTTTCATTTTCTTCAATTTTCTTTCCAAAGCTTTTCTCTTATTCTCAAGTTCATTTAACTTACTCTGATTTTTATGCTTTTTCGCTTTAGCTTGTTCTATTAATTCCTCTTGCTGCTTCAATTGACTTTTTAGCTCTTCCAATTGTTGCTTCTTAGAAGTTAAAGTCTGATTATAAGCCAAAAGCGGAATCAATAAAATCAGAACTATAAAAGAAAATCGGAATGATTTCAAATTAATCTCCTTAACGGAATTTTTTACGGTTATAACTCACTTCCAAAATTGCAATTATCATTATCCCAGCACTGACAAATTGTATTGGAGATAAAGTTTTCCCATTTATAAAATAATCAAAGAATAATGCTGAAATTGGAAAAAACAGTTCACAAATTGTAGAAACCATCGCCTTCACTTTGTTCAATCCGAAATAGTATAAGAAAATTGCTCCCGAACCTGTAGTTAATGCTATTAACACAAAAAAGATCCAATTTCGAGGAGTAACATTACCAAACTCGCCTAATTTCCCTGTAATCAATACAAAGATAAACATAATTATTGTTGTGAATCCAAAACGGAAGAAATTTGTTGTATAGTAAGGAAATTGTGAAACTGCACGTTTTCCCAAAACAGTTGCACTTCCAAAAGAAAAAGCTGCAATTAACGCCCAGATTGCTGCCTTAATCAAATTGGCATCAGTTTCCAAGTGCGGTAAACGAAAACCAAACGTGAGGAAATAACTAGAAATAATTGCAATTACAGCCCAAAAGTAAAATTTCCTCTCAATTTTCTCTTTTAGAAATAATGCGGCTAAGATAATTGCAAAAATTGGTTGAAGTTTCTGCAAAAGCACAACAATTGACAAATGTTGAAAATTAACCAAAAAAAGAGCTTTTACAATTGCCAAAGTACCCAAAGCTCCACCGAAAAATGCTATTCCGAAAAATAACAAATAATCTTTTGAGCTAAATTTCTTCAAATAGGAATACTGCTTAAATAAAAACAAATTCATCAGCGCAAACGGCACCAAATGCAACATAAATACAACAAATCCAATATCTAAATTGTATAATTGTGGTGTAAGAACTACTCCGTCGAGTCCCCACAAAATTGCAGCG
>JAMOPB010000187.1 GCA_027064945.1 Candidatus Cloacimonadota bacterium | reverse complement strand
CTTCTCACCTTTCCCTTTTCACTCACTTGAAGATTTAAAATTAGTTTAGTCCATAATAATTATTTTTGGTCTGGTAACTCCGGCACGGATCTGAGTATGACCATTGATAAAAGTCATTTTACCTGAATGGTTTTTTATAAATTCACGATAATTTTCTTTCATCTTAAAATTGCCAAATCCTTCTGTAATAATCAAAGGAAAAGGAATTGACTCGTTACCGGTTAGAGCAACGCCTATCTCATCACCGATGAATTCTACTAAATCGTTGTTATCAATGGAAGCAGCAATTACTCCACCTAATTTTTGTGTTTTACATTTTCCCAAAAATTCCAAATCAATTTTATCTGCAAAAGCAACGATCTCATTTTCCTGCAACTCATCAATTTCTTTAGTTGATTCAATAAAATGAAGCTTACCGGTATGAGTTCTTCCAAATCCGATACTACCCAAAATTGTAGCTCCTTCATAGCTTATAACAGCACTCTTACCTTCTTCCACTTCAACAATTTCTCCCTCAATACCTGCATATAATTTTACAGATTCTTTGATATATTGAATTGTAACAAAACCTGTTTGACGATTAATTTCCGTAATTGTTCCCGAAGATGGAGCATTAGCTATCAATGGCATTTTGCTGTTTTTATTATCCAAAATTATTTTTGCTAATATATCTCCGGAATAGATAAACTCCCCAACAGATTTTTTCATATAACGTGGCAATAATTTAGGCTTGATATTTAGAATTTTTGCTACATTAATTTTCTTTGGTTTACTGCTATAATCTTGAATTTCACGCATTATAATCGTACCGGAATCCAAATTTATTTTTTCTATTCTACCTCGAACAGGTGAATCAAAGAAATAGTGTTGGAATTTCAATTCTTCAATTAAATTTTTCCTTCCGATTTCAACAATTCTTTGTCCCAGCTTCACTTCATCACCTTCTTTTATACGCAAAGATTCTTCAATATTAGAAGGATCTAATTTAAGATAAGTTTTATCAAATAATGAGATCACATATATTCTCGGAGGATTATATTTATTTTCTCCTATCAAAGTATCCGGTTTCACTTTGTCGCCTTTCTTAACCAGAATATCACCTTCATAACTAAGGCTTAGCTTCATTGTTTCTTTTCCCGATTTTATTTTCTCAGTTTGTATGAATTTTGCAAAATCAGGTTCAACCTGCATTTTATCTTTTGAAAAATCAAAATGGTGTAAAACATTCTGTAAATCTTGGAAAGTAGAATTTTCCTTACAATCAATTAAAATAGGTAGTTTTGAAGTGAATTCATATTCTGTTTCGGATTGGTTGATAAAAAAACCTTTAGACATTTTAATTTTAAGATTTCGTTTCTTTTGATCGTCGTTTTTCAGATAAATCAAGTCCCCAACTTTACAAATAAGTTTTTTATCATCAATTTTTATCTTCATTACATTTGCTTTTTTCTTCCATTTTACAGACATTGGTCGAATAATAACTGCTAATTTTTCATAACATTCATTTTCAAGTTTTTCCTTAGCAAGTTGTTCATTTACAGCACTTAATTTTCCTAGATGAGGGCTGATAAAATATTTATCCCGCCAAATTTCGGTAACGCCTATAGGCTGTAATCCTTTATAAATGATAACAATTGCTTGCAAAGGATTTTGAGTATGCGCCAATACTCCACCAGCTCCAATCATGATATTAATATCTTCCATAGAAAAAATTTCCGCATCTTTACTTTCGCTAACATAGAATGTTTCTCTTAACTTTTCCAATCCTCTTTCAGTTTGTTTCAGTTTATCTAAAAAGCCCATTTGACGTTTATTGAAATTCATCTCTAAATGTTGAGTTCTACTCATTTGAATGGCTTTGATAGCTAAGGCATGTTCGATTGCAATTTGCCAAGAATTTGTTGGATTAAAAGTAGGATAAAGCATTTTATTGGCTATATAATTTCTAATATCGTTAGTATCTAAATTTTCAGGTAAAAGAGGTTTTAGTTCATCAAAGCCACAATCTTTCAGCACGTTAGAAATACTATAGCTCATACCATAATTTGCACTCACTGTCCGATAGAATTGGTTTAAAATATAACTAAAAACATCTGTAGTTGCACCACCAATATCCACACACATCACATATTCCGAGTTTGATTCAGCAACAATTTGCAAGCTCCTAACCACACCCATTGGAGTAGGGATAATATCATCAGAAGTTTTCTTTTTTAAGCTGGAATATCCGGGAGCTTGCTCCATTACGTTATCAAGGAAAAGTTCATGAATTTTTCCTCGAGCCGGTTCTAAATTTTCTTTCATCATTTCAGGACGTAAATTTTCCGTCATATATAATTCAAACTTATCCTTGAAAACACCTGCAATTAAATCTTGAGCATCTTTATTTCCTGCAAATACGAGAGGTATTTTCCCATTTTCATTAAATTTAGAAACAGGATCCGCATATTGTAATATCTCACCTAAACGCAGAATCGGAGATATTGCACCACCATCAATTCCTCCGGACATCAATATTATATCAGGATGCAAATTTGCCATCGATTTCATCTGTTCCAAACTATCTCGTTTATCATCAATTGCAAAAGTATCTAGAATAACTCCACCTGCACCATAAGCTGTTCTTTTAGCACTAGAAGCACTA
>JAMOPB010000186.1 GCA_027064945.1 Candidatus Cloacimonadota bacterium | reverse complement strand
CATTAAAATTTTAACAAAAAAAAAATAAAGAGGTATGAAAATGAAAATCGAGACTACCGGACTAAAATCATTTATTGATAATGAGAAAATCGAGAGATTACTTTCCGAAGCTAAAGGTACCGACAAGAAAGAAGTAAACAGAATCTTAGACAAAGCACTTCTAAAAAAAGGACTTGATCTGGCAGAAGTAGCTGTATTAATCCAAAATGATGACCAAGAATTGATCGAGAAAATGTACCATACTTGCCACAGAATCAAGCAAGAGATCTATGGTAATCGTATTGTTCTTTTTGCTCCGCTTTACGTTGGCAACGAATGTATTAACGATTGCGTTTACTGCGGATTCCGTCTTTCCAATAAAGATTGTTTTAGAAAAACGCTAACAAAAGATGAACTGATTAATGAAACAAAAGCATTGGAGAATAGCGGTCATAAACGTTTAATAATGGTTTACGGTGAACATCCAATGTATGATGCTGACTACATAGCCGATACAGTGAGAACTGTTTATACAGTTAAAGAGAAAAACGGAGAAATCCGCAGAGTTAATATCAATGCTGCTCCACTTGATGTAGAAGGCTACAAGAAGGTAAAAGAAGCCGGAATCGGAACTTATCAAATTTTCCAAGAAACATATCACCAAGAAACTTATGAAAGATTGCATCCAAGCGGACCAAAAAGTAATTTCTTATGGAGACTTTACGGACTGGATCGTGCTATGAAAGCGGGAATTGATGATTTAGGAATTGGTGCTTTAATGGGATTGTATGATTGGCGCTTTGAAGTAATGGGATTAATGATGCATGCTGAACATTTGGAAGAAACTTTCGGAGTAGGTCCTCACACAATCAGTTTCCCACGTATCGAAGAAGCTCAAGGAAGTGAATTTACAAAACATCCGATCAATGCTGTATCTGATGCTGATTTCAAAAAATTAGTAGCTATCTTGCGCTTAGCTGTTCCTTACACAGGTCTAATCCTCACTGCTCGGGAAGATATTGAATTACGAAACGAAGTTTTAGATTTGGGAGTATCTCAGATTGATGGTGGTTCAAATATCGGAATTGGTGCTTATTCACATGAAGATGAAGAAGAATACAAAAAAAGCCAATTTATCTTAGGCGACACTCGAACACTTGATGAAGTAATTTTAGAGTTAGCGAAACACGGATATATTCCATCCTTCTGCACAGCTTGCTACCGTCTTGGTCGTACGGGAGAACATTTTATGGAATTATCAAAACCGGGTCATATCAAAACTTACTGCCAACCTAACGCGCTTCTTACATTTAGCGAATACTTATTAGATTACGGTTCTGAAGAATCTAAAAAAGCCGGTGCTAAATTAATTGAAAAAGAGATTAAAGAATATCCTGAAAGTGAAATGAAAACTAATTTATTAAAGAAAATCGAAGAATTAAACGCCGGTGTTAGAGACCTTTATTTCTAAATAGGAATAAGATGAGAATAGAAAAAGATTATCTAGGCGAAATATCATTGGATAATAATTGCTATTACGGCATTCAAACTGCTCGAGCAAAAGAGAATTTTGCTGTCTCCGGTTATCAAATCCCGGAGACACTAATAAAATCTTTGGCTTATGTGAAATTAGCATGCGCTGAAACAAACAATAAGTTAGGTTTCTTAGACGATCAAATCGCAGATGCAATATCGGATAGTTGCAAAGAGATCATTGGTGGTAAGTGGCATGAGCAATTTGTAGTTGATCCTCTTCAAGGTGGAGCCGGCACTTCTTATAATATGAATGCTAATGAAGTAATTGCTAATATTAGTTTGGAAAAACTTGGCTTTGCCAAAGGTGATTATCACGAAGTAGATCCGCTATTGCATGTAAATTTGCATCAATCTACAAATGATGTTTTTCCTACTGCGGTGAAAATTGCTGTTTTGTTCTTATTGCAAGATTTGGAAAAAGTAACTTCCAGATTACAAGAAAGCTTACAGCAAAAAGAATTGGAATTTAAAGAAGTTATTAAATTGGGAAGAACTCAATTGCAAGATGCTGTTCCTATGACTTTAGGAATGACATTTGGTTCTTTTTCCGAAGCAGTTGCAAGAGATCGTTGGAGAATTTTCAAATGTAGAGAAAGAATCAAAACGGTTAACCTTGGTGGAACAGCTATTGGCACAGGTTTAGGAGCACCGCAGAAATATATTTTCAAAGTTGCCCAACGCTTGCGAAAATTGACAGGGCTGGCGATTTCCCGAAGTGAAAATATGATCGATTCTACTCAAAATTTAGATTCTTTCGTTGAAATATCAGGAATGCTAAAAGCATCTGCCAGCAATCTGCTCAAGATTTCGAATGATCTTCGATTATTAGCAAGCGGGCCGAACGGTGGTTTAGCAGAGATTAACCTTCCCGCAAGGCAAAAAGGTTCCAGTATTATGCCGGGCAAAGTTAATCCTGTAATTCCTGAAATGGTTGCTCAGATTGCCCTAAAAGTAATGGCAAATGATAATACAATTGCTCTTTGTTCCGGAATGGGAAATCTTGAATTGAACCAATTTATGCCACTAATAACGCATTCGATTTTAGATTCTTTGAAATTGATGACAAATGCTATCGAAATCTTAGATAATCGCTGTATAAAAGGAATCTCGGCTAATAAAGATAAATGTCTTC
>JAMOPB010000185.1 GCA_027064945.1 Candidatus Cloacimonadota bacterium | reverse complement strand
ATATCAAATAGGATATGACCAAAATGAATTTACAGTCGTTGACCCGTTTTTTCAGGAATATGGATATGACAAACTTGTTTATGATTTTGATTTCGGTTTAGCATATAGATTCTCTGATAGATTGAAATTAGGTTTTGTAGGATACAATCTTGCGTCTGCAGATATAGCATTGGCAAAAGAAAATGAAGATAAAATACCAAGAAAATTCGGTGCCGGAATCGATTATACTTGGGGAAAAGCTAATATCGTAGGTGATGTGAAATATATAAATAGTGAAATTGAATCTCAAAAAGGTTATGAGTTTTCACTTGGCTGTGAATATGATTTAGCTAAAAATTTCGATTTGCGAGCTGGATATGACCAATATTCCATTAGTTCCGGATTCGGTATAAATCTTTTATCCAAAGAAATTACAAACACAAATTATGATCCAATTAGTTCAAAAGAAATATTGAATATTAGAAAAATCGAAATCGGCATTGATTATATGTTCCAATTTCCTATTAGCGGTATAAAATCTAAATATGGCGACCATGTAATTGGGATTAGAATTAATTATAAAAGCAGTAGCGATGAGATCGATAAACTAAGCAAACTTGTTCCTCCTGTGGAAAAATATGTTACACATACTGAAGCAAAAGAACTTACGGAGAATAATGTGAAAGTAGATTCGCTTTTTACTCCTAATATTGCTATTGTTGATACAGTTTATATTGAAAATATAATAGAGAAAGTTTTGTATGATACAATCGTAGTTTTTAGTGGAGTTCCCGATAGCACTTATATGAAAAAAGCACGAGAATTAGAGGCTATGAAAGCAGAAAATAAAGTCTTGCGTGCTAATAATAAAGCTCAATGGCACCTATTGGAAGCTCTTAAAAAATATTACTCAGGCGATTATAATGGTGCTATCGATGAGTGTAAAAAAGCTATTCGATTAGCTCCCGGCTTAGCTATTGCGTATATTAGATTAGGCTCGATATATCTAAAAATTAATGAACCTGAGAAAGCTAAGTTTTATTGGAAGAAAGCTCGTATGATAGAACCAAATAATCCGGAATTGAAAAGAGTTGAGAAGTTTCTTAAGTAAAAAATATTTTTGGATTAAGAGAATTAATATCAAAAGAAAAGGAATTTTTTAACAAAGAAATGTTTGCAGATTAATTTTTTATCATTGAAAGGATTAAATATTTAATATTTTTCAAGGAGGATATTATGAAAAATATAGTTGTTACTTTGTTATTTATTTTTACTGCATCTTGCCTTCTAGCGCAAAATGTAGCAGGTTTCCAAGAGTACTTTGTTCCGGGGCCAGAGGATAACCTATCTGATATTTGGGATTATGTATACGACACAAGTTATGATGATAACTTTCGTGCTGTAGTATCAGTTACAGCAACAACGGATGATACTGAAATTATTTATGACCACTGGGAAGATGGGTATAGTAACTCTGATGCAAGTAATATTACTATAACATTAAATGCTGGTGACTATTATGCATTTGAAGATAAAACAGTAGCTACAGATGATGATGATGATAGTGGAGATGGTGTTGAGGATCCTGAATTTACAGCAGGAAACTCTTCAACTTATAACATCGACGGAGGAGATAGAATCTATGTAACAGGAGGACCGGTATTTGTACTTAGAGCAGCTCTTCCACACGATTTCATGTCTGTTTGTTGGGAGTTATTACCGGTTCAAGCTTGGAGAACAGATTTTATTATGCCATTTGGAACGGATGTCTATACCGGAGAACCTACAGTTTTTCATGATATGATGAAAGTTGCTATTGTTATACAATCCGCAGCAGATGCTAATACTGTTACTGTAACTTGTCCTGATAACATAAATACCTGGAGTGGTGATCTGGATAAAGGGGAAACCAAGTTTTTTACAGATGTACGAAAAGGAACCACAATTTCTTGTGATACAAAAGCCCAAGTACATATGATTCTTGGTTCTGACTATGGATATGATATCAGAGGTCTTTCAGGAATTCCTGCTTTTGATGGAAATGGGAATGAATATTGGGCTCCAATAAATGTTTCTGGTGATACAGAGGTATTTTTCTTTAATCATAATGCAAGTAGCATAACGATGAATTATGAAGATAATACTGGTTCAGGTTCATTTCAAATTGATGCAGGTGAAGCTACTTCATTTAATAAGGAAGTTGGAAGATTTCTTGTATCATCCGGTGCGCATTTTTATACTTCGGGATCTGAATTTTGTGCTGCTATGTCTGTTGATACAGACTCAGGAAAATGGGATTGGGCAACTGTATTAGTTCAAAATTCACTTTTAGGAACAGATTACCGAATAGGTTGGGCACCTGGTGGGAGTGATGATCCAAATACAGAAATTAACAATTGTATTTTTGCAATTGCAACTGAGAACGATACTGATATATTTGTAGATTTTGATGGTGATGGAGATATTGATCAATCTTATAATGGCACTGCATCTTTAGATAAGCTTGATGTTGTTCTGATAGCAGACCAAAATGATTATGATACTTCCGGTGCAAGAATTTGGTCAAACGATAAAAAAATTGCTCTTAGTTATGGTGAAATATCTGGTTCAAATCCTTTCCAAGGTGGTAGCAATACAAGCAACGGTTCACCTGCAATGGATTTAGGTTATACAA
>JAMOPB010000184.1 GCA_027064945.1 Candidatus Cloacimonadota bacterium | reverse complement strand
TCGCCACTGAGCTTTGCGTTGAGCATATAATACGTTATGGCGGAAATCAAGAAATTAGACCCTAAAAGATTTGATGCATATGTATCTCTATCTAGAAGTCCTGCTGCCTCATATGTTAGCAAAGAATTAGCGTGGTACTCCAACTTAGATGAATCCATACTCGGTGTTGTCCTTCTAGACATTATTGATACTGATTATGTATCAGTAGTGTTGGCTAGAGATATGAACAGAGTTTTCAGGGCCATAGATGTTCAAGCAAACTTTGAAACATTTGAGCAAGCAAAAGAATGGCTTTTTAGGGCTATTAGATGGCTATCAGCAAGTGGCAAAAAAATATTCCCACAAGGTGACGAAAAGAAGAGTCTTGACCTTTTTAAGCCGATTGTTCCTATTGAAAAGCAACATCCCTATTTTGTCAGATTAAATATGGACGAAGCATTCCTTCCGGCAAAAACGATAATTAATGAAATAATGCCACATTTTATAGACATAGATGGAAACTTTGTAGAACAATTTCAAACAATTGGTTTTGATTCAAGATTATGGGAATTATTTCTATTTATGTATTTTAATGAAGAAGAGTTATTCATTAGAAGAGATTATAATGCTCCGGATTTTATAGTTGAGAAATATGGGATGAGCGTTGCGGTTGAAGCAGTTATAGTTGGCAGAAAAGAAGATAACCCTCCAAAATATTTTAGGTCTGTTAATGATATTCCATTGCCATCAAACATATTAGAAAAACATGAACATGAGATGCCCATACGATTTGGGAGTCCATTATATTCTAAGCTAAAAAAGCAATACTGGAAATTAGAACATGTAAAAGGAAAGCCTCTTGTGTTTGCAATAGCTGATTTCCATGATGATCAATCTATGCTATGGAGTTCTACTGCACTCATAAATTATTTATATGGAGTCAAACACGAATTTTACTATAATGATAATGGGCAGCTTGTTATTGTGCCTCGGAAAATAGATTGTCATAAAATCGGTAAAAAAACAATTCCATCAGGCTTCTTCTTTCAGGCAAATTCCGAATATGTAAGTGCTGTACTTTTCAGTGCCAGCGGAACAATTTCAAAATTTAATAGGATTGGAAGACAAGCTGGATTCGCTGCTAAGGATATTATAATGATAAGAGTTGGGACCTGTCATAAGCATGATCCAAATGCATCTGTTCCAAATATATTTCAGTATATCGTAGACGAAAATAGTCAAGAAACATGGGGGGAAGGAATTTCAATGTTTCATAATCCTAACGCTTTGTATCCTGTACCTGAAGATTTGTTTCCATCTATTGCTCACCATCATTTTGTTGATGGTCAAATTGTAAGTAAATTACCAGAATTTTATCCTTATGCGTCAGTTACTTGGAATATAAGATTAATAAAGTAATAACAGTGCCCAACAAGGCGCTCCACCTGACCGCTATTCCGCTGGCGCTTCATAGCGGCAGGTGAGCTTAGTCGTTATGGGTTAATATGACAAATGGATCCTTTGAAAATCATAAAAAATCAAATTGATGAAGTAGTAAAATTAGAAAATTCATTAGTAGGACTTAATTCTGTTTTAACTCATATTGAAAGAGCTGAATTTCTCTTAAATCATGGATTGGAAAATGATGATGAACATTTCTATACAGATGTTATCTATAGAACAAACCATGCTTTTGAAGGCATTTTAAAGGAGGCTTATCGTATTTTTGCAGACAAAGAACCTGATAAAAAAACTCCTTTTGAGATAGAAAAATTTTTACTTGAGAATCAAGTATTAAACTCAAGAGTTGTAGATTTATTAAAAAATTATCGTGAAAATTGGCGTAATCCATCAACACATGACTATAATTTATTCTTCAATTATAGTGAAGCATTCTTAGCAATTATCACAATATCTGCTTTTGTTCATGTCTTATTAAATCAAATTTTAGAAAAGATTTCTTACTACAAAGAAAAGGATAATCTAGAAAAAAAGAAGGGATTCAAAAATGAACTTAAATTAGAGGAAGATAAAAACTTTTCTCTGCTCGAAAGAGTAAGAACAATATTATTGAATTTTGTTAAACGAAATTACTCTAAAGATTTTGAGGCAGTTAGAAAAGGAGTATTTTGGACTGAAATACTTGGTTCTTTAAAAGCTTATATTGAAGCATCAGACCAGAAAATAAAAATTGATCTGGAGCCAGTTATTCAGCATAACAAAAGAAAGATAAGACCGGATTTAATTGTTATACGAGGTAGTGAAAAACTTATTGTTGAAATAAAAATTTTCAGAAGAGACAGACGGTTTTTAGTCAATTTTCGTTTATATGAAGATCAGATGATTTCTTATTTATTATATACAAAAATTAATTCTGGTATTTTATTATTGCTACCAAATGAAATGTATGAAGATGACGAATACTTAGTAAGAGAGAGAGAGATTGAGATTGGCAATGAAAAAATTAGATTTCTTATTATTTACTTAAAGGATTCTATATCAAAATCTATACCATAACAACAGGGTGCACTTGACCGCCATTTCGCTGCGCTCATGTCGGCAAGTGACCCTTGACATTCGGTGTAGATTAATAGGCAGTAAATGAAAAAATTGTGTTATATTATAGCCGGTCCTAATGGAGCAGGAAAGACAACTTTTGCAAAAGAATTCCTTCC
>JAMOPB010000183.1 GCA_027064945.1 Candidatus Cloacimonadota bacterium | reverse complement strand
GCCGATAATCGGTTGTGTCGGTACAAGCTCTATTTGAATATCATCTAAATATAAAGCAGCCATATCAGCATCACTATTTACATGCCAACCGAATACATATCTGCCTGATTCTTCAGGAAGAAAATTGATCTCAACATTTTCATAAATAGTAGAATAGATATCTTGATTTGAGAATAATTGCGTTTGCATATTTTCAGAGCCGGCTATTCTTCCAACATAAAATTCCATTTTTTCAGGGAACATTCCTGAATTAGCACGATAATTAAAAGAGATGTTATATTGAACATTTTCTTGCATCTCTACAGGTGCTAAGAAAAACCAATCATCAGCTGGATTATTGCTGTTGTATGTATATTTTAAACAATTTGGTTCAGTATTCGCTCCACCTTCATTAACAAACCAAGTATTATCATCGTTATTTGTGTTTTCAATAATTGCACCTTGAGGTAATTCAGGAGCGGTTAATTCATCAAAATTTTCTACAAAAGGAAAGGAATTAATAGAATATCCGCTTGGTGTAGCAGCTACAATATTAGAAGCTTCGCTTTCATATGTATTATCAATCAATGCAGTAACTTTATAAAAATATTCTTGATCAGGAATAATATCATAATCAGTATAATTCATATCTGTTGTAGTTTCAATAAGAGTAAAATCAGTTCCGGATTCCGAACGATAAACATTGTAATGATTTATTGTGTTTGTAAATCCTAATACGGTAATATCATCTAAACTTAAAACTACATTACTTGTAGAACAATATTGGAAAGCAATATAAATTGAATTTCCCATAAATTGAGTGAGTGGAATTGTTATCTGTCTCCAAATATCTTTATCGTTTAATTCAAATTCCGCAATTTCAACAAAATTGCTTAAATCTGTTCCTGATGTAGATACTAAGATTTTAAGATATTCAGGATCAATCGATAATCCTGCTCCGATTGGATTTGCCCAGAAAGATAGTTCTCCATCTACAAAATTTGAATTTGCAGTAAAATCTATTTGAGATGAAATTAACCAATCAGCATTTTGAATTCCATCCATATTGGCAATTGCGCTAATAGAATTTTGTGGTGAATGGGAAGCTACATTTGAATTAATCCAATTTGTAATAGTCCACGCAAAAGCTTCATTCGGATGAGGAAAATGATAATTCTGATCGATAAATTCAATTGTGGTACCTTGGTCTTGATCGACCATTGTCCAGTTTGGAATAATAAGATCACCATCATAATAATTTTCAAAGTCATCA
Organism: Candidatus Cloacimonadota bacterium; assembly: GCA_027064945.1. Lineage (GTDB taxonomy): Bacteria > Cloacimonadota > Cloacimonadia > Cloacimonadales > TCS61 > DAOWES01. Next base: position 1,417 of record JAMOPB010000183.1, on the reverse strand, counting down.
TTAATAATTGCTTCGGATAATCCATTTTTTGTCCAATCTAACTCAACTTTATTATCCAAATCGGAAGTGGCATTTAATGTGATTTCAAGTTCAGGAATTTCACCGGAGCCACCATTTGAAATAGTTAAATTGCCGGAACTTGTATGAGGTTCATCTCCAAATCCGTCACCATTAATAAAAAATGCTATTTCCATATCTGAAGTAAATTCAGAAGAAATTGTTACATTTACGATAAATTCCGCATCATCATTTTGTTCTCCATATCCGGAATTACCTGTAATAGAACCCCATGTTGCTAAAGCTCCATCTCCGTTTTCTCCGTTATATTCCAAATTGCCGGCAATAGTCGCTGAATTAACAACAACGCCTTCCGGGAAATCAAGAGAAATCCCATCTAGCATCTCATAATCAGAACTATAATAGGTGAGTGAGAAATTTAAATCAACAGTTGAATTTGATAAATATTCAGTTGTTGTTGTTGTGATAGTAGATTCTGAAATTTCTGCAAATGCAAGAGTTACGAAAACTGCTAACATGATTAGTAGTAAATTTTTTTTCATAGTTTACTCCTTTTTTATTTATATTTAATTATTTGGTGTTGGAAACAGTTGGTTAAATAAAGTTACCATATTTACTTCAAGTTCTTCAATATTTTCATAGTTGTTAAAAAATCCGATTAGCATTGTGCCTTCAATAATTGATGTGATTAAAAAAGCTAAGGTTTTTGAATCATATTGAGAAGAAATCATGCCTGCATTTTGGGCTTCGATAATTTTTTCAGCGATATTATTCTCTGTAGATTTATAGCTATCAGCAATTAATTTTTTTATGTTTTGATTTTTACGAGCTGAATCTATTAATAATTCAAAAATAGCACCGGATGATTCGCCTTTCTGTTTTTCGATCAAAGTATCACTAAAATTTTTCATATCGGAAAAAGAGCTAAAAAAGCGAGTAACAAGATCATGAAAATTGTTGCAATTCACATATTGACTTTTGCTCCATTCTCCCATTTGTTGAAAAAAAAGGGTAAGTACGTTTTCAAAAAGTTCTTCTTTGCTTTTAAAATAATAATATGTAGATGGTTTTGAAATTCCAACTTCTTTAGCGATGCTATTTAAGGAAGTTTGATCGTAACCAAAGCGTAAAAATTGTTTTAGTCCAACTTTTAAAATCATATCTTTTGTATTCATATAAACTCCAAATTTGATATTTTACCTAACGTTAGGTAGAAAGGCGAGGACTGCTTTATTCTGTCAAATATTTTATTTTACGAATTGCTTCTTATTATCAGCTTTTTACACAATCTGATAAAATAAATTGACACCGTAATAGGCATTTTGTTTCTTAAAGTTTGATTAAAAAAAAATCTTAGGAGGTGGAGATATGAAACTAGGAAAAAAGATATTTATTGCAA
>JAMOPB010000182.1 GCA_027064945.1 Candidatus Cloacimonadota bacterium | reverse complement strand
CGGGAATTTGACTGATTAGTCCAATTACTTGTTCAGTAAACCATTCCATTAGATTTTTCTTATGCCATCGTTTTCAATTTTTATTATTCCTAAACGCAAAAGATTTCCTATAGCACGTTTAAATGCTTTTTTACTTAATCCGAATTTTTCTTTTATGTCGTCAGGATTGCTTTTATCATTGAATGGTAAAAATCCGCCTTCGTTCTGCAACATATCGAAGATAATATCAGCATCATCACGTCGTTGCAGATGCGCTGCTTTGTACAAAGAAAAGTCTATCTTTCCATCTTCCAAAATTCTTGCCACAAAGCCACTGATTTGGTCGCCTGATTTAATGTTTTCCGTAATCTGATCTTGTGGTAAAAGTGCTAAATATTTATTATCAACAGCAATGATTGCGCCCAAATCATCACGAAGGCGGAATACTGTGCCACTGATTGCTTCACCGGGTAGATACTTATGATCTGTTCTTAGAAATTTTCCTACATAAGTTGTTGCGCAAATACGATCTGATTTATCAACATAAGTAGTTGCCAGATATTTCCTATTTTTCTTAACTTTAACCCTCTGCTGAGAAAAAGGAAGAAAAAGTTCTTTGCTAAGTCCCCAATCTAAGAAAGCACCCACTTTGTTTACGTCGGTTACTTCATATACTCTTATGTCGCCGGGTTCCGGCAAATCTTCTTTCGTAGTAGCGATTTGACGATCTTCACTATCACGATATATGAAAACTCTTATTTCATCACCAATTTCAAATTCTTTTGGTATCTCTTTTTTAGGAAGTAAGACTACATCTTCACCTTCCGGTTCTTTTAGATATAAACCAAAATCTACTTGATGAGAGATAACAAGATTTTGATAATATGCTGTTTTAAACATTTTATTCTCCTAAAATAGAGAAAACCCGCACGCGGGTCTCTCTTTATTACATTAGTGCAATATAAAAATATTTATCGTTGTTTTGCACAAGAACACCGATAATAAGTTTAAAAGAAAATCTTGAATTCATTGCTGAATTTTAAAAAAAATTATTTCCTAACGAATAGTTTTCATAACTATCTATGAAATTTATTTCCACCATTTTTAATCAAAGCTTTTACGGGAGCTAATCCGGTTACTTTTCCTTCATGAATAGCTTTTAAAATAGTTCCACCGCCTGAGAAGAAATAATAATTTGGATCATCTACTGCTGCGATATATTTTCCGGGTAAAAGATAACGGAATTCTTGCAAAGTATCACCGCCACCATACATCTTGTTAGCTGATCTATTTTGATCAATTAAAGAATACATGGTTTTTGTGCCATCCGGAAAATATGGCATTAATCCCATAACTGCATTAACAAATATGCTGCGAGCTTCTAATATTACTTTTCTTATTTCAGGAATTTCAAATGATTTTGGATCAATATCCAAAACATAATTTAATTCATCACCTTTTTTTAAATTGCGCACATCTATAGTTCGATATTGTCCTTCGAATTTTCCTTCAAGTGTATCTGATTCGATAATAAAAGGAGGTTCAATCATTTTCTTAGGATGTCTTTTGGTAATGCGTAAAAATTCTCTAGCAATTGCTAATTCGTTTTCATCGACTCCTTTGATTTTAATATCATATTTAGCGCACAAATAGGCATTATAAATAACTCCGCCCATCATTAAGTAATCTACTTTTTTTAGAAGTGAATTTAACGGATCGATTTTTGTGTCAAATTTTGAACCGGCAATTACAGCCAATAATGGGTGATTTGGTTGATAAATTTGGTTTAAGCTATTTATCTCATGTTGCATTAAATAACCTGCATAAGAAGGAAGATGCTCTGTTACGCCCACAGTGGAAACATGAGCTTGCCAAGAACCAAAAGCATCATTCACATATACATCAGCCAGTCCGGCTAATTGCTCGGCAAATTTTTCTGCATCCATACCCTTGGCTTCTTCACCTTTAAACCAGCGTAGATTTGGAAGATATATACCATCAATTTCACCTTTGCGTAATTGACGAATTAATAAATTTACCGCTGTATCAATTCCTAAGAATCCACCATTTTCATAATCTTCTTTAAAATCAGGTACAATAAATTTTGTGTATAATTTTTTCTCTAAATAATTTACGATTGGTTCAACATTATAACGTGAATCCATATCTATTTTTCCGGTAACTTTATCTCTTGGACGCCCCACATGAGACATCAAAATAAGTTTTCCACCCTTAGATAAAATATTAAAAAGTGTACCAAATGTTACATCAATTCGGAATGGATCTTTTACCACGTGCTCCTTTGCAACGTTGTGATCCACACGAACCAGTACAATTTTCCCTTTCAGGTCAGCGTCCTGAATTCTAGGAATTCTTAGCATTTTTCCTCCAATGATTTTGATATTTAATGATATGAAACGTGAGATAATTTTATTAGCATTTAGTGGCAACATTTTTTTTATTCCAATTATTATTTATATTGATAATTAGTACGGATAATGCTTTGTTTTTCATTGTAGTCTAATTTTGCTAGGTTTCGGAATTAACAAGCTTGTAGCTTATTCTACTATTTTCACTTTTCACTTTTCACATTTCCCGTTTCATGCGTTATTTTTTATGCTTCATTTTCTGGGAAATGAAGAATTAACATATTTTTTGTCCACGGATTGCACGAATAAACACGAATATTTGACGAAAAAGGA